>JBNABE010000137.1:0-5147 GCA_049631945.1 Akkermansiaceae bacterium | reverse complement strand
AGCCGAGTTCACATTTGAGGCAGAGAGAATTCACCAGCTTATTATAAAAAGGATATCGTCTTATGAGGGGTTGCTCACTGGGGTCAAATCCTTCTTCATGGCATCCAAAGAAGTTAGTCTTCAGGAGTGGGATATATACTTTGAAAAGTTACAATTTGAAAATCACTATCCCGGCCTTCAAGGTATTGGCTACATCCAGCGCGTGAGCTCGGAAAATGACATAAAACAGCTCAAAGCTAGGCTCCTCACTTACGGAATGGTAAATTATGAGATCAAGCCCGAAGGTCAACGCCCCGAATATTTTCCTGTCGTATTTCTCGAACCACTGGACCAAAGAAACGAAAAAGCCATTGGTTATGACATCTACTCAGAGAGCATTAGGAGAAACGCCATCCAAAGTGCTCGCGAACGAGAAGATACATCAATCACAAAAAAAATCACATTGGTACAAGAAGATAATAAAAACATTCAAAGCGGATTATTAATGAATATCCCCTTCTTCACCAACGAAAGAATAGACAATCATGATCTGCCCAGAGAAATCGACGGAATTATCAACGCCGTTATCAGAATGGATGACTTCATTACAGCCCTAATAGAACCTGCAGTGTTTGAAAAGATGCACATGAGCATACATGACAATGCAATATCGGATGATAATATACTCTATGATTCACATAAAAACGGAAAAGCGAAAACCTTTACCGAAAGATTCAAACATTCCACAACGCTCAATATTTATGATCAAAATTGGATCGTAACTATCGAAGGCCAGCCGGCAGCAAATTACCTCCCCCTCATATACGGAGAGAAAAGCAAAGTTATCAACCTGATTGTTGTAATCATTGGTTTTGTTTTATCTGCATTAGGATTTTACCTAACGAGAAGTTACATAACGACCTCAAGACTACGAAAAGAGAAACAAGCAGATGCCATATCTCTTAAGAGCGACATGGACATTATCAAACGCCAAGAAGCATCACTTCTAATATTTCAAGACAATAGTGAATACGTCATTGTCTGCATCATCGACATAAAGGACTCTACACTCATAACCGCTCAATTGTCTGAACGTGAAACAGCAGAGCTATACAGTAAATTTGACAAGATAATGAGTGACATCATTGCTAGCCATGGAGGAATTCTTGTTAAGAGCATGGGTGATGCCATTTTGTTTTACTTCAAAGCATCATCACCGCCATCAAAGAGCGATTTTATAGCTGCTGTGGACTGTTGTTTAGAGATGACCAATGCCAATAAAGTTCTCAATGATAGCCTCAATTACAATAGAAGCCACCAAGTAAATTACCGAATCAGCGCCGTCTACGGCTCGGTAATGTCTGCCTCGAAAAACGATATACAAGATATTTTTGGTTCAACAGTGAACCAATGTTCAAAAATTAACCGCTTCTCCAAAACAAACGGCCTCGTAGTTTCGTCCGAAATATACGAACTAATAAAAAATGAAACAAACTTCGATATGGAGCCAATAGAAGATGATATTCGTTCAGAATTTGGCGGTGGGGCTTATCACATATCCAGCATTTGAGCTGATAATTCATATGACCCATCAAGCATGAGGCTTAGCCAGATAGATACAGTGGCGCGCCCGTTTTGACTTTTCATGTGGCTTAGCTGCCTGCTCTTCGACATCGAACCCCGCCTTAATGAGGCATTTACGAAATTTAGGTGCAGGCTCAGAAAGCCAGTACGCAACGCAGCCTGCAGGCGTCAATACCTCTCTGATCTTTGATAAAAAACTTGGCGAATAGAGCCGTGCATTGCCTGCGGTAATCAAGTCATCTGGTGTATTATCAATATCCAACAGAAGTGCATCATAACTACCCCTACTCTTCGCGTTGATGATATCAAAGAGGTCACCCTGACTAATCTTTGTCCGCGGATCTTCCAACAAAGGTCCGTTATGCTCCACAAGAAAAGTCCTGTTCCATTCGATTAAAGGCGGCATCAACTCCGCAACCTCAACAGTTGCCGGACTACCCACTAACTCTAGAGCGCGTTTCAGCGTAAACCCTAAACCCAACCCACCTATCAGTATTTTAGGATGTTTAGGCCTAGACGGCTTACCTGACAACAAATGGGACAACCCTATTTCTGATAGCATTTCCTCTGAAAAAGTCAGAGCAGTGCTCATTAAGTCAAAACCATTGTATTTAAGGTAGAATTTGCCGTCATGCTTGTGCAAAGAAAACACTGTACCATCAGACATCTTGGACTCACCGAGCTTCACGTAGGGCTTCATAAAGGCACACTTCGCCAAAACGGCCCAATGAACAAGCAAAGATCGTAATCAAACACTCGACCAATCACTGCTGCGCACGTTTTAAATATCAGTATCTACTTCGATAAAAAAATCACGCTACGATGCGCTTATGCAGCATTAGCATCAGCTCGCATGAGGCGAAGCAACGTTTATATATTGAAACGTAATCTCTATCGTTTTTGCTCTGCTTTCTTGAGCTTCCACATTTTATCAACGCGCTCGAATTCTGCCTTGGAAAGTGTCCACTTAGTTACGTTATATTTATCCGCATACAGGAGTGACCCAACAAAGCAGAGAGTCAGCTCATCAAGCTGAAGGACATCTTCAGCTTTCTTCTCAGTGGCCAGGGTCAACTCAATGGATACATTACCCTTCAGCGTTTGTGTTACGCCCTCTTTCGGTGCAACTAATACTGGATTTACATCGAAGATATTACCCACTGTTGAAAATTCAGTATCAGGTTTGAGATACTGCATCAGCATTCGCTCCTGAGTTTCATCATCATAGGCCACATCAACCATTGCTGCAGCCACCGACTTACCGTTTTTTTTGATATGTAGGTTTATGAAAACCCCATCAGTCTTCACACCCGCTACAGCACAAACGACTAACCCTAAAGTGACGAGTATCATCGTCGTCATGACAACGGTCAAATTTTTCATAATCCTTGGCATCGTAGTTTGCATGCAATTCATACTTCAGAATGTGGTGAGCAACACCCTATCCGCAAGCCAAAAAACACTGGAGAGATATGGTAAAGCCTGAGAACAAGGTCGTTTTTCTCAAGTTACTGATCACGATGGAGCCGCTGGCCGGAATTGAACCGGCGACCTATTCATTACGAGTGAATTGCTCTACCCCTGAGCTACAGCGGCCTGGACCGTGTTGGCGATAGCAAATTGTTTAGCACATAATAACCCGCTGACAAGCCCAAGAATAGATGCTGCGAGGACATCTCGACAAAGATCAATGAATCGACTAATTTCTTCTACGTGAGCCTATCTCTCCATGCAGATTTCTTAGTACAGTCGAAGACACGACGCTATCTACTTGGGATTTCTGGGGGTAGAGACTCCGTGGCACTGCTACACCTGTTACTCGACTGTGGATACCGAAACATTGTCTTATGCCACCTAAATCACAGCTTACGAGGACGAGCATCAGGCCAAGATGCAGCGCTCGTGTCGAGACTTGGAAAAAAATACGATCTTCCATGCGCAACGGAACGAGTAAATATCCCCAAGCAAATGTCGCAAAAGAGCGGCAGCATGGAGCTACTAGCTCGAAATGCGAGGCACCAATTTTTTGCCCAGTGTGCACGCAAATACCGGTGTAATCGCATCCTACTGGCACACCACGCCGACGACCAAGCAGAGACTGTATTATTTAATCTGCTGAGAGGTTCCTACGGATTAAAGGGAATGCATTTCTCCACTCTTCATCATATTGATGGCAAAGATCTCGAGCTACAGCGCCCGCTTCTCGAGATTAGTCGCAAAGACATTAATCAATATCTTAAATCTCACAAAATAACCTACCGGGACGATGCCAGTAATGCCGAAGGCATCACTACACGCAACCGCTTCCGAAATGAGGCGATGCCCTTACTCAATGAAATTATGGGGCGTGAGGTACGCCCTGCTATTTTAAGGGCCACGAGTGCATCTCAAGCGCAACATAATGCTATTATCAGCACTCTTGAGACCCTGCAGCTACATGATCCACAGGGGCGCTTGTTCCTCCCCAAACTGGCAGAGCTATCTCCTGCGATGCGGACGAGTGCCATGCATCATTACTTGAGGGCTCATGATATTCCCGACATCAGCTTGGAGCTTCTTGCCAAGTGTGATGAACTAATTACAAGCAAGGTCCTTGCAAAAGTAAACTTACCTGGTGACAGATTTCTCAGGAGAAAAGAAAAGCGCATTTTCATCAACTAAATTCATATGAGGGCTATCATCCAACGCGTGTCAAAGGCTAGTGTACACATCGAAGAGAAAACCTCTGGAAAGATCGGAACTGGTCTGCTCATTCTACTCGGCATTGTCGACAGTGATACTGAGGAAGATATTGAATGGCTGGTAGGAAAAATCATACGAATGAGGGTTTTCAGCGATGATGATGGCAAAATGAACAAATCTCTCGAAGATATCGATGGAGAGCTACTTATCGTCAGCCAATTCACCCTTCACGCCAGCACCAGAAAAGGTAACAGACCATCATTCATCAAAGCAGCTCGACCAGAAACGGCAATACCACTTTACCAAACCTTTCTTCAAAAAGCTGGAACTGCTACGGGCAAGCCATGTGCGTGCGGAGAATTCGGCGCCGACATGCAAGTCAGCCTCATCAACGATGGACCAGTCACCATCATGATCGACACCCAATCAAGGGAGTAAGTGCAAGCTATAAAAACAAAGCTTACATGCTATTTCTTGAGTCGCAAAGCCGTGCCACAGTATGTACAATAGAACCATTTGTAGACTAGTAGCTGCAGTGCCGTTGGGACAATATATCCTATACCCTTTACATGATGAGCCTTCATGTGCTTGGTGCATTTTTTAGGCAACAGAGGAGGTTGTCGACAAACGACACATCGAGCCCTCGTTCCAAAATGGAAATAGGTAGCCGCTGATGCTAACAGTAAAAAAAGCAATCCTATCACCCAGACCATGACCGTTGATACGCTGAGTCCAGTTCGATATACAAACAGACCTATCAAGGAGACAATATTAACCGCTAATATAACCACGAATAAGATAGCAGCAGATGCAGCCATATACACCGTCTTTTTATGAGGGTAAAAAACACCTTTGATAAATTTCCGAGATTTTGAATCGACTCCATAATTTAACTTCTCTGA
>JBNABE010000136.1:0-5183 GCA_049631945.1 Akkermansiaceae bacterium | reverse complement strand
AGGCACATCTTGGAAATAATGAGCTCATACCGCTTAGCACATTTATACCAAGGCTAAGACGGGCAAAAGTAAGGCGTCGCATAGAGCGCGGCTTACTCTCTTGGCTAAAACAGTTTGAAGACTAAGCGCTATGTGACTTTCCAGCACTTTTGAGGTTTTTGATATTTGGTTCCAGTCAGAGGTAGGTTAGAAGGAGCTATGACCTTTTTGGAACTTCGGGATGTAGAGACGCACTTTCCTGTGCGCTCGGGAGTTCTCGGGGCCAAGCGCAAGGAAACCATCCGCGCTGTGGATGGCATTAGCCTGAAAATCAGTGAGGGTGAAATTCTCGGGTTGGTGGGTGAGTCCGGCTGTGGCAAATCCACGCTCTCGCGCACCATCATGCAGCTCATCCCGGCAACATCTGGTTCTGTGGTTTTACAGGGTGAAAATCTGTCCACCCTGCCCCGCAATACCGTGAGAAAACGCCGGCTGGACTTCCAGATGATCTTTCAGGACCCCTACGCGTCCCTCAACCCCCGCATGACCATCAACTCCACCCTGGCAGAGGCCATCAAACAGCGGCACCGGGGCTTAAAGGGAGAGGCCCTCGAGCAGAAAATAGCCTCGCTCATGGAGCGCGTTGGGCTCGACGAGCACCTGAAGCAAAAATACCCCCACGAGTTCTCAGGCGGCCAGAGGCAGCGCATTGCCATTGCCCGTGCCCTGGCACCCGAGCCCAAGCTCATCATCGCCGACGAACCCGTGAGTGCCCTGGATGTATCCATCCAATCCCAGATTTTAAATCTCCTGCTTGATCTGCGCAAGAAACTCAAGCTCACCATGATCTTCATCTCCCACGACCTCTCCGTCGTGCGCTATCTGGCAGACAACATCGCCGTCATGCACCGCGGCAAAATCGTGGAATACGGGGAAGCTGAGGAAGTATTCAACCACCCCCAGCATCCCTACACCCAGAAACTCCTCGACGCCATTCCGCGCATCAAAAGCATCGCTTAAAAGACCTTAGACATCCATTATCGGCACAGATATCATGAAACTGAAACCTGTCACCATTGCCATTGCTGTTCTCGTAGCCGCGCTCGCCATCGGCTTCCTCATCAAACAGAAAAGCCGGGAGCAAAGCAGCCAACCTGCTGAAGCACTAGAGTCATTGGAACAAGCCCGCTCCGCAAAAAGCGACCCGAGAGATCCCAGGGAGCCAAGAACTCCCGGCGGCATCGATGCCAGCCAGGGGGAGGAACAACCCATCCCCCCCCAATACGGCAGACTCTTTGCCCGCTACCTCGGTGATGACTCAATCACCATTGAGCAAGCTGCCGATGGGCTACTGGCCATGGCAGCCGATCCAGAAGCCCCGCTGCATGTCCGCTCGGAAGCTCTGGAACACGCCCTTAACCTCACCGCCGACCAGGACTTCGAGAAGGTGAATACCATTCTCAGCTCACAAGAAGCCACCATCCCGGAGCCTCTCTTACAAACAGTTCTCAATGACAGCTATAACCGGGTGCACATCACTCAGGTGGAAACCGCTATCAGGGTCCTCACCGGAGATTACTCGGAGGAAATCAAGGAGGAAGCCCTTGAGCTCCTCGAATTCCATACCGACGAGCAACATGGAAACAACATCGATGCATGGCTCCAAGCCGTGGAGAACTACCGCCAGCAAAACGCCCAGCAATTAGAAGAGGAAATCATTGAGGATGACCTTGATGCTGAGTAAGAGCTCTCCCTCGGCTCGTATGGCATGTGTTACCTGATGCGGCCCAATGACTCCCCATAAAACATCATCCGAGAAAAAACCGACCATCCCGGACAGGCTGGTCTATGGGGTGCTCTTGTGCATTGAGAAGTTGCTTGGCGTCTTACCTTGCTCATGGGTGTGGCACATGGGTTGCCTGCTTGGAGCCATCGCCTATCATCTGCCCGGCAAACGGCGAGATATTGTGCAACACAACCTAAGCACTGTCCATACTGACGCGTCCGAGAACGAAATAAAGCAGCTCACCAAGGATGTCTTTCGCCGATCTTTCGGAAACCTATTATGCTCACTCAATACAGCACAGCTTTCTCCCGGAAAAATCGCCAAGGTTCTCTCGCTCGATGGGCTGGACAATCTCAAAAATATCGAGAAAGGACAGGGCGCAATCCTGCTTCTTTTTCATATGGGCAACTGGGAAATTCTCACAAAAATGCATGGATTGATACCCGGGGGCAATCCAGTTGGAGGCATGTTCAGACCATTGAAAAATCCTTTGATTGATCAGCACATCAGAAAACAAAGAGAGTCTGGGGGCTCTCAAATGTTCTCACGCAAGAAAGGCCTCATCATGGCACAAAGATTTCTCAAAAACGGTGGATTACTAGGCATCTTATGCGATCAATGGGCAGGCGGCGCGGGCCTTCGAACCGAACTGTTTGGCAAAGAGTCCTCGGTAACCCCCCTGCCGGCCATTCTGGCGCTCAAACACCAGTGCCCGGTGATACCCGTCTCGCTCTCGACAATAGCCCCGGGACGATGGCAACTACGTTTTCATGAGCCTCTTGATCTCTCACCCGATCTCGACAAAGTCAGCGGGACCAAGGAGCTAGTCAAAACCATGGAGCAGATGATGAGAAGATACAGCAAAGACATCTTCTGGCTCCATGACCGGTGGAAAATCAAACCCCGAAGGTAAGCATGAAAGTCATCCAAATATTACCTGAATTGGAGTCGGGTGGTGTCGAACGCGGAACACTTGAAGTCGGCAAATATCTGACCGAACAAGGGCATGAATCTGTTGTCATCTCAAACGGCGGCAGGCTAGTTTACCAACTGGAAGCCGAGGGAAGTCGCCATATCACAGTCCCCGTTCACAGGAAAAAGCTCAGCTCACTCAAACAGGTCAAAGTCCTGCGCAAGCTCTTCGAGGAAGAAAAGCCCGACATCATTCACCTCCGCTCCAGATTGCCAGCCTGGCTAGCCTGGCTAGCGTGGCGCAAGATGAATCCAAAGACCAGACCACGGCTTATTACCACTGTCCACGGCTTCTACTCAGTCAACTTCTACTCCAAGATCATGACCCGTGGCGAGGCCGTCATTTGCGTGTCCAATAGCGTCAAAGACTACGTCCTCAAAAACTACCCGGATGTGCCCGAGGATAGACTCACTGTCATTCACCGTGGTGTTGACTCTGGGGAATTCCCCTACGGCTACCAACCACCTGCCGACTGGCTTGCGAAATGGCAGGCCGACTATCCGCAACTCGCAGGCAAATATGTCGTCACACTGCCCGGCCGCATCACCAGATGGAAGGGGCATCTCGACTTTGTTGAGGTCATCGCCGGTCTCAGAGAAAAAGGCATCCCCGCCCACGGCCTCATAGCCGGCGGCCCACACCCCAAGAAACTCGACTTCCATGAAGAGGTCAAGCAAGCCATCAAAATCGCAGGTCTCACAGACGACATCACCCTCATCGGCCACCGCAACGACCTCCGCGAAGTCATGGCTGTATCGGATGTGGTCGTTTCCCTTTCAACTGATCCAGAAGCCTTCGGACGTGTGAGCCTAGAAGCTCTCTGCCTTGACATACCTGTTGCAGCATACGCACACGGCGGAGTGAAAGAACAACTGCAGACTCTCTTTCCCGAGGGAGCCGTTGAGGTCAACAACCACCATGAAATCATACTTCGAATAATAAGCTGGCATGACAAACGTCCAAAAATTATTTCAAACGAGGCATTCAGCTTGGAAAGCATGTGCTCCTCAATAATCCTGGTATACAAATCGATGATAAACAGCAGCAACATATGAATTTCGATCTAGCAAAAAAGCACCAATCAACGATCAAGGCATATCAATAGTAATTAAATTCGTCCTCTGAGTTAGATCTATCAATAATACAGCAATAGCACATAATGAACGATGAACCGCTTCTCACTGTTATCACGATATCCTACAACAGCCAGAACATACTAACAGAACGTCTTGGCCCACTAATCCGATCAGCAATTTTTCCTGTCATAATTATAGACAATGCGAGTACTGACAATAGTGCTGATATATTAAAAAAACGCTTTAAGAAAAGTAATATCAAAAAGCTACCTCAAAACATCGGCTATGGCCGAGCAGCAAATGTTGCCTTTAAAACAGTCAACACACCATATGCTCTACTCCTAAACCCCGACGTAAACGCCAGTTTAGATGACGTAACAAAACTATTAGAAATTGCGCTCAAAGACACGTCGGCGACAGCTATATGGGGCCCCGCCACAAAGAAAAAAGATATTACAGGCTCTGCACCACACACAATTGACTGGCTTAGCGGCAGTGCCATGCTCTTTGACATGAATAAGCTCAAACGAATCGGACTCTTCGATAATAGCTTCTTTTTATTTTATGAGGAAACAGACTTATGCATGAGGGCCCGCGCCAAAGGCTACAATATCAAGTTATGTGGAGATCTTTACTTCGAGCACACGATTGGGCAATCCTCTGCACCTAGTCCGTCCCTAGCGTGGATGAAGGATTGGCACTATGGCTGGTCCAGATGCTACTATACCTGCAAGCATTCAAACTTAAGCGATAAGAGCATAGCCAGAAAACAATACCTCCGGTTTTTAAGAAAATTTTACACCTCTATCGGCAGAAAAAGGCGCTTTAAATTCAAAGCTCGGGCAGCTGGAGCCAAAGCATACCTTATGGGAGAGCAAGCATTCCTCCCGTCAGGAGATGCACAAATGACCCAGCAAAACAGCTCACTGATGCCTGACGGCTAGGCCCACCTCGCCAAAACTCGGTGTCTGTTATTCATAAAAAAATCAGCCATCAAAACGACTTTACCATGAAACTATCAGTATTCATCATTTGCTGTAACGAGGAAGACCGCATCGAGCAGACCATTTCATCCGCGAAAGGATTCGCGGATGAAATTATCGTTGTCGACAGCGGCAGTACTGATCGAACCATTGAAGTGGCCACGGCTGCAGGAGCAGACCAGGTTGTCAGCCACCCATGGGAGGGATACGGGCAGCAAAAACGCTTCGCAGAAGATCTGTGCAAGCACGAATGGATTCTCAACCTCGATGCCGACGAAGCGCTTACAGAAGCATCAAAGGATGAAATTCGCAGTCTTTTCGAAGACGGGGAACCAAAAACACCCTGCTGGAGAATTCCCATTACCCAACTTTACCCATTTGAAGAC
>JBNABE010000135.1:0-5203 GCA_049631945.1 Akkermansiaceae bacterium | reverse complement strand
ATGGTAGAGATCGAAAAAGGCCACTGGGTGGCGGCTGATCCGTGTTGTTTGAGTGAGGAGGACTACCAGCGAGTCAGCTCAAGGCTCTAGAGAATTCCCTCAACGTCGGCGGTAAAGGCTCAAGGCAGCAAGCGATGCGAATAAAAAAGAGATGGAGCCTGGTTCAGGTATGGCCTCTGGATTGAACTCCGCGCTTACGGTGATGAAGTGACCGAGCTGGTTATTATCGGTCACAGGGTCTCCTGGTTGGGCTTGGCCCGTTGGGTCCAGACCGGTGAGGGTATTGTTGAATCCATAGCGGATTGAGCCTTGACCGGCTTGGTTGTTTTGCAGAAACACGTTCGTGGTCGGGGTCACCGTAGTGGTGAAGCGCAGAGCAAAAGATAAGGTGCCTTCAAAATACCCTGCAGTGTGGGAATCCACCATTTCTTGAAATAGCATAGTGCTTGGAGTGCTTTGGTTGGCAGTGACACCCGATGTTCCCAAGGTTAGGCCACTGACTTGTGTGTCCAGAGTGTCAGACGCATCGGCTGTGTTGGTATCGAGTCTTCCTGATATTGAGACGCCTGTCACAGTAACGGCATTGCTGCTGGTGCCATCCAGCCATTGCGCTGCGGAGTAGCCGCGGAGCAGGGAGTCGATATTCAATGTGTAACCGCGGTTGGTGGGATCATCGATCGTAAAGGTAAGATCGTAGAGCAGATTCCTTTTATGGGTCAGTGCAAATCCACTTCCATCGATGGGAATGTGGTAACCATTATAAAACTGCATTTGGTGGGAAAAAGACACCACGTCATCTGAGACAGTTACTGGGCTAAAGTTAGAAGCAGTTTGCCACTCCAGCAGACGATTGGAGCCTGTAGTGGTGGCTTCGTTGGCCGAGCTATTATCGATGATGCCCAGAGAGCTGATCGTAGCAGCCGAGGCAGGAAAATAGGCTATTAGAGCCGCAAAAACGACCGATAGTACCAGTCTGTGTGACGGGGTTTGATTCATGAGGGTTAGGGCATGTTACTCTAAACGAGTGGTTTATGTCCAGTAATTTATTCTGTTTTAAAGGAGTGACGGCTTCAAGCCATGCATCCAAGCCCTAAAGAATTTCCTCAATGGGAATCTTGCCATTGGTGGCAACAATGGACCAGACGTCTGAAACGCCGGGGATCTCGGTGAGCTCCACCTTGCCTCCTGCGGCTTCAAGCAGAAGCTTGCCGGCGGCGATATCCCAGAGCGAGATGCGGGATTCCACGTAGGCATCCAGCCTGCCGGTAGCGACGTAGGCCATGCCGAGTGCTGCTGAGCCCATCATGCGCATCTTGCGTGCTCTGAGTGACGCTTTACGGAAGCGCTCCAGCCCTGTGGAGAGAGCTTCCTCATCCTTGCCACAACCGACAAAGAGGGCGCATTCCTCCAGCTTGGTGCGTGGACTAACCGAGATGGGCTCACCGTTGAGCAGGGGAGTGCCGCCTTTTTCCACCTCCCAGAGATCATCCATGCTGGGATCATAAATAACACCCAGGATTAGCTCGTCTTGATGGCGCAGGGCGATCGAAATACAGTAGTGGGGGATGCCATAGAAGAAGTTCACCGTGCCATCGATGGGGTCAACAATCCATTGGTAGTCACTGTCCTGATTGCCCGCCAGCCCTTCTTCGCCGTAGATCGCGTGGTCCGGATATTCACCCAGCAGCACGCGGGTGATGAGGTCCTGACTCTCTCGATCAAGGGCGAGTTTGATATCGTGGTGTTTGGCCTCGTCCACGTCGAGCGGCTTGCCAAAGTGCTCCTTGAGAAAGGCGCCTGACTGAGCGGCGGCCTGTTTGGCGACTTCCATGTAGTTCATGACGTGTTTTTACTAAATTATCCGGCAATTGCCATCATGAAAACGGTTGATTATGTAATGATTGATGAAGTAATGCAGTAATGCATGACTATGAACAAATAGGCTTCTAATCCTGCAGGTGAATGTAATCTAACATATTTTAATGTTTTTTGTTTGTTAGAACATCTTCAACTTGCTAACAGGTATTCTGACTTGTTCGTCAACAAGCTTTATGTATCTGGCTATTGCAGAGAAATCATATTGTCTGAGGGGGTTTTCTCTCGTGGCATCTGTCATGCTTATAGTCCTATTGGTTGTTATTTTGTTGGGCTCGGTATCATTATCAAAACTCGAGAGTAGATCTTCATTGCAACAAGCTCATCACGCTGCAGCTCGTGCTAATGCAAGGATGTCTTTGATGATTGCTATGGGTGAGCTGCAGAAACACACAGGCCAAGATCAACGTGTTACGGCAAGGGCTGCTATCCTCGAAGGTGATGGTGCTGCAAGGGGTATCGTAAATCAAAATTGGCTTGGAGTCTGGGCGACGACGTATCGTCATAAAGGTCGAAATTGGCCAATGATAGGTAAAGGGTCTGAGGATTTGGATCATGAGCCATATTCTTTGAAGGGTGCATATCAAGATCTTAGGTACTCTATACCTAGTTTGTCTGAAGGTCGGTGGAAGCAGGAGGCGGCGTTAACCTGGCTGGTAAGTAAGCGTGGTGAAAGCATCCACCCTCAAAAGTCTCTCGATGAAGCAAGTGGTAATGTAGTTAGAATGCTTGGTCGTGGCACTCTGGGACACAAAATGAGCTCAGAGGATTTTGATCAGGCCAAGGTGCTGGTAGAGACCGTGCAAATACGCGGTGCTAATATTGATGGGGCATATGCTTGGTATATCTCTGATAATAATCAAAAAGCGAATTTGACTCCTTACCACAAGATTGAACATGTGGAGGCGGCGCTGGAGGCGGCACCAGGATTTAATCCTGCATTAGTTGCTCGTGAAGATGGCGAATTGCCCTACTGGGACTTTAATAAAAACCTTTATCCACATAGGGGTAAGCTAATTAGCTACGATAGCGCATCTCTTGTGCAGCCAGCGAATAGTGATTACCGAAGTGCCTTGAAGCACGATTATCATCATTTCACTCATTATTCACCGGGTATTTTTACCAACACGATGATGAGTGGTTTGCGACGTGATTTAAGCTCATTGTTGTTGACCAAAAGTGGGAACAAGCAAGTGGACTTATCTTATCAAGATTCAGGCCGATCTTTATTTTTCTCATCGTCTTATCCCATCATACCGGGTGCAGAGCATGGTGTATTAGGCCCTTCTTTCGGAGCATTAAGAGACTGGGCGCAACATATGTATTTAGATTTGGAATCTGCAGAAGCTACTTTCGAGGACTCGGCAGTTCGAATGCGTCCTGTCGATCATTGGCCACATGAAATTTCTGACGGAGCTTGTGCAGATGCGGCCCGATGGGCTGAATTGGCCCCTAAGATTCATCCATTAATGACCGAGTGTCGTTGGCATTATTATTTCTCACATCACAATCATCGTGTCAGAACACATCTTATTCCACGTGTATGTCTGTGGAACCCCTACAATAAGGATTTAAAGACCGAAGCTCTATCAGTCGTAATGCCTAATCCATATTACGGTGTTAAACATGGCATGCATTTTTTCCCAGAAAAAGATCATGTTGAGCAAGATTTGAAGACTCTCAATATTGGTCTTTTTCAACACTGGGTTGAGAAAGGTGGTTATGCGGGAGGTGACGTATACAAAATAAGAACAAATCCTTTTCCGCCACGGCGATACTTGGCATTTACTTTGGAGCCGACGATTCTATCAGCGGGACAATGTCAGGTGTTTTCACCAAAGGCGCGTGGAGATTTCACATCGTCGGGTATTAATATACAGCGCTATCAATTAGATGCGGTCTCAGATAATGTATTGAGTCCACACACAATTCAGGGAACGCATCATTTTTTTTATGATCATGAATCATCGGTTTCATATGAAATACAGGCTCCCAAATGGAAAAATATAAAACCACATCTTCATAGAATAGATTTTGGTCGAATTTTCGACTATCAGCCGGCACTTGATTTGCAATCCGATGGCAAGGTAGAGAGCTTTCCTTTCATGCTTAAACTTGGAAAAGCTGATGTTCTTGATGATTTGTATGCTACCAGAAAACATCCGACCATACAGTTGATTAATAATGGTGCAGGAGGAGTAAAGCCTACTAAGACGTTTCACAGAAATGGTCTTTACTGGGGATCCGCTAACCAAAAAGATCATAGTTTTGGAAGCTTGCAGTCATTTGCCGAAGCCCCGAGCAAAAACGCTCCTCATACCCATCAAGTGGGAGCGAAGTTACTGTGGTTGAATGAAAGGGTCGGAGAGGGTGATGTCGCTAATCTATCTCCGCATCGTCACGGCACATCAACGAATAAGCGTTGGGGTGATGACCATATGGTTTACAATGTCTGCCCCGTGGCTAATTGGAATGTGAGAGCGCAACTGGTAAGCCGTTCGCCGGTGAGCCAATGTGCCAATAAATGGTATATGAATAGCACGGGTCCTTGGTTGTTGCAGTTTGTTCCTCACCGACCGTTGGATGTTCATGATATGCCAAGTCCATCTGACAATGGCTTGGTTAAAAACCCATTTGGCTTGGCAATTGACTTTGCGTTCTTCCCTAATGTGACTTTATTTGACTTACCTTCGACAGATTATGGGGTGATTTCTTTGGCTAATCTACGGCATGCTATGCTCAGTCCATACTCATGGAGTCCCAGCTATATCGTGGCGCACTCGCTCAGGGATATGCACGCGCCAGCGGATGCAACGGCGTATGCTGAGTCAATAATGGCTATACCAAAAGGTAAGGGAGTGACGCGCTGGGATTATTTGCTCGGTAAAGCGGCAGGAAAAATACCTAACCATGGAGCTAGCTGTGTGCTGTCAGATTCACAAGGGCTACTGCAAATAGGCAATCATGCGACAACCAAGATCGTGGGGGGGTTAAAAAATACGTCGGAAGATGAAGTGTTGGCTTATGATATCGCTTACGAAGTGAATCATAACTTGTGGGATGACTATTTCTTCTCGAGCATGCCGCTAGATCAGACAGGTGATCAATTTGTCTGGGATTCAGACAAGGGTAAGTATCTGTGGAATAGGCGATATCAATATAATCAAGATAGCAAGGTATCTAAAGATCAGGTGAAGGATTTGCTTTCGACTGATAAAGGCTGGTGCGATGCTTTTTGGAAAAGTGCTGAGTTTATGAAAAATAGTTCTGCATTCAATATAAACTCCACCTCGGTGGAGGCATGGACCGCTTTCTTATCTGGCACACT
>JBNABE010000134.1:0-5205 GCA_049631945.1 Akkermansiaceae bacterium | reverse complement strand
GCTATTCAAGATAAGCAAAATGGCCACCAAGCTCGCTGAGGGGATCCCAGCAACACCAATACTGGTCAGCAGAGCGGTAACTACCACGGCGAACTGAGCTGCAACCCCCATCTCAATACCCATAACTTGAGCAACAAAAAGCACGGCGACACATTCGTAAAGAGCTGTGCCATCCATGTTTACCGTTGCACCCAGCGGCAAGGTGAAGCTCGACACTCGCTTGGAAACTCCTGCATTTTCTTGCACACACATCATCGTCTCAGGCAATGTTGCCGCAGATGACGCTGTCGAGAAAGCGGTGAGCATCGCCATGCGCATGGCGCGGAAGTGCGCCCATGGACTTACGCCAGCTACATAACGCAGCACCAAAGGCATAATCACCACTAGATGAATCAATAGTGCTAATATCACAGTGATGAAATATTTCCCAAGGCTCAGAAAAATATCAGCTCCACTATGATAAACAACCGGTAGCAGCAAGCCAAAGACCCCAAGAGGCGCAAAAACCATAATCCATTGCGTTAAGCGAATCATTACATCGTTGATTGCCTGTATCGCACCTAGCAACGGATACATATTTTCGAGTGGCAACCTAGCCATCACAATAGCAAACAAAATAGAAAAGAAGATCATTCCAAGTAACTGACCATTCTCTGTTGCTGCTTTAAATACATTGGGAGGTATCATTTTTTTAAACAACCCAGCGTAATCAGCCGGCTTGCGCTCACCTGCTTGAGCCACTTTTTCCTTTGCGCTGGTGCTGGCACCCTCCGCTTTTTGCTCTAAGGCCATGCGAATCTTCTCATTCGCTTTACCGCCATCCAGCCCTGGCTGAATAGTATTCACCAATACAAGCCCGACAATCACAGCCGCTAGACTAGTGCTCATATAAAATCCAAGCGTCTTGAGACCCAGCCTGCTAAAGCCTTTCATTTCGCCCAATGATGCGATACCTGCTATGATTGAACTGGCAACCAATGGCACGATAATCATCTTCAATGCCTGAATGAAGAGTTTACCAATAAAGTCACCTGTCGCAATCGTAGCATCTATGAACTGAAGGGCTGTGCTATCTTTAGTCACAATTTCACTGAGGTTACGAAAGACAACACCTGTGCCTGCAGCCAAAACCAGCGCTATCAAAATCTGCCAATGTGGTGCGATTTTTTTCATGCGGTGATGCTACTTAGTCCCAAGGAAAAAGAAATACGCAATCGCTCTTTTATTCAGTAGTTTAGTATTACCGTGTAACAACGCTCCATGCTTGCCCTCGGCGCCGTGCCACGCTAAACCGCGCATGTGAACTCATCCCATGATATGAATAATGTGCGCACTCGATTCGCACCCTCTCCGACTGGATACCTGCACGTTGGAGGTACCCGCACAGCTTTATTTAACTGGCTTCTGGCTCGCAAACACGGAGGATCTTTCATTCTTAGGGTTGAAGATACCGACAATGAAAGAAATACAGCTGAGGCACGGGAAGCGATCTTTAACGGTATGAGCTGGCTTGGCCTAGATTGGGACGAGGGCCCACAAATCGACGGCTCTACCACCGGCAACTATGGACCATACTACCAAAGTCAACGTAACGAGCTTTATGACAAATGGTTTGAGAAGCTGCGTTCAGACAACCGGGTCTATGAGGATGATGGTGCTTGGAGATTCAAATTTGCCCGCAAACCCGTCACCATGCAGGATCTTATCTGTGGAGAAGTAACCATTGACTATCGCGATGAATCCAACACGCCAGACATGGTTGTCAAACGATCTGATGGATCTTATGTCTTTCATTTTGTCAATGTGGTGGATGATCTGGAAATGAAAATCAGCCATGTTCTTCGTGGCGAGGATCACCTAATGAATACGCCCAAACACCTGCAGTTATTCGAAGCATTTGGTGTAGAGCCACCTCTCTATGGTCACATCCCACTGATTCTCAACATGGACGGCTCTAAGATGAGCAAGCGCGATACAGGGGCTGCGATTTCTGGCTATGCTGATGATGGCTATATACCAATTGCCGTATTTAATTTCCTCTCGCTTCTGGGCTGGTCACCAAAAGACGAATCAGAAATCATGCCCATTCATGAAATCATCGAGCGTTTCAGCCTTGAGGGCATCAACCGGTCACCTGCCAAGTTTGATTCTGAGAAATGTGCCTGGATCAATCAGCAGCACCTTGCCAAGCTCAGCCCGGAGGAATTCGCCAATGCAGCCGAACCCTTCGTCCTGAATGCTGGCTATAACATACCAGATGATTTCACAGCGATAACGACATCTATACAGGAAAAAATTCGGTTACTTACCGACATACCTGATGCTATCTCGTTCTATCTAAAGCCTGATTATAATTACGACCCTCAAGCATTGGAGAAAGTTCGTAATAACCCTTCTGCGAAAAACCTACTCAGTGAACTTGCCCTCGCCTTTGATCAGGTTAATGATTGGAGTGTAGCTAAGGAAGTTATTTCCGAAACTGCGAAAGCCAATGGAGCCAAGCCAGGCCAACTGATGTTTCCTACTCGAGTCGCGCTTAGCGGCCAGTCAGGTGGCCCAGACCTTGACGCCATACTCAACATTCTCGGCAAAGACGAAAGCATTCGCCGGATTCGACAAACTACCGAACAACTCTAAGTATTAACTTCTATGAAGGACGTCTATCAAATCAGCGATTTATCCAGCAGGTCAATAATCGACGCCGATGCAGACAAGCCTGCCCGCCTTGCCGTTATAGGCCATCCTGTCAGTCACTCTTCATCGCCCGCCATGCATCAAGCCGCCCTAGATGCTCAGGGCAAGAATGCTCGTTACATACGCCTTGAGGTCGAGCCTGGACAAGTTTCTGAAGCAGTCAAACGTATGCAGGATCTTGATTTCATAGGCTGTAACATCACCGTGCCTCACAAATTTGAAGTCATTGATTGCTGTGATGAACTCAGCGAGGACGCTCGCGCCATCGGAGCCGTTAACACCCTGATTTTCGGGGAGCAAACACTCGGACACAACACCGACGCCCCAGGACTAGTGCGCGCAATACGGGAGGACTTCAGCATCGATCTTGCCGACCTTAAAGTGATGATTCTCGGTGTTGGTGGAGGTGCAGGGCGTGCTGTTGCTACTCAATGTGCTAGGATTGGTTGCGGGCAAATATGCCTTGTTAATCGCACCCTAGAAAAAGCCGAGCAACTCATGAGCGAGCTCGAAACCCTCGGCAACGAGCTCCATCACCTAGAGGGACCAGGCGAACGTTTTACCGCATTATCTCCCGATGACCCCGACATTCTGGAAGCTGCTGGGAACGCAGAACTCATCATCAATGCAACCTCACTGGGACTTCGACCTACTGACCGCAAACCTCTACCATCGGCATGCATTCAGCCACACCACCTGGTTTACGACATGATATACAACCCAGCCCAAACCACCCTACTAAGCCATGCCAAGTCCGTGGGAGCTCGCACAGCCAATGGGCTCTCGATGCTATTACATCAAGGTGCGCTCGCATATGAGTGCTGGTTTCCGGGTAGTGCACCCACTAATGTAATGAGGAAGGGTCTATTGAGTTCACTTTAATTCTTCCGCTAAGCCACTTTTTTCGACAACCACTGGATCGTACCAATGATTGGCTATCAGTCGCACTAGGTGCACTTCCAGCTCTTGTTTAGCATTTATTTTTGATCTCATACGAGCCCGCACCCGGTGAAGCTGCTTTGGATCAAAATCAGCGAACTGCATACCTACCAAATCCCCCCCCTTAGTTTCATCGGCACGCTGAATCATGTCGCGCAACAACTTACCCTGGATACTGTATGCAGGAACACGAATCACATCAGAGGCATAACCGTCAAATTTGTGCCCCCTGAATATATCAGGCTTATAAAATTGCACCAAAACATCGCCGGCTGCCAAATCTTCACGCACGTCCATCACCCTCATATATAGCCTAAACTCGGCTTCATCAGCACCGGCACCCGTTAAGAAAGTCGACCAATCATGCTCACTGTAACGAACAAACGACTTCCATTCGATTTTCCATTCTCCATCCTGGAGAATGAAAATCACCTCAAAACGCTCGCCTGTGTCAGTTTGGCATATTGCACCTATCGCGTCAGCCCCAGATATATTGAGCGCATGATAATAGATAGGTCTCGCCTGCAATAATGGCGTTCGAAAGTCAGCTTGCTCCGCATAATAAGCCTCCATTTCCCGCGAAAGCCGAACCCCATCATGAACAAATTGCGCCTTGGCTGAGGCCGTCTTCGCATTTACAAAGCTTTTTATTACCATCATACACTTAGGTAGTGCCAACTTCATCTTCTGCTTCTCTGCATCCTTTTGCTTTTCTAGCTCTTGTTGGGAAGATCTCGTCTCAGTTGCGAACTTTGCGGACGACCGATTGAAATAAAACACGATAGCTACAACCACCACCACAAAAACGAGCCATGAAATAGCTATGAGTTTCATTTGTTGTGCCGCTCGCTTTTTTTGAGCAACCAAGGGGGGGTCATGCGCAACCTTATCTGCTTCTGATATTACAGAGGCCTTATTGGAATCAACATCTTGACCAGAGGTTCCATCATTCATCACACTGGATTGTTCTCTACATGCGAGATCAGCCTCAAAATCTATTTCTGCTGGAGCATGATCCCCCCCGGTTAATAGATGGCCGCATCGAGAACAAGTTTGTTGTGATACGCCTAATATCTGAGCCTCAAAAATAGAGCCACATTGATCACAGTGATAATAACCTTCAACTAAACTAACCATCTCCTCAATACTCGTAGTATTTTTATGACTTAGCCAAATTCAAAAAACAACTAAATTGATCTACTACGATATACTAGACGACATCGATAATTCAATACTTCGCCGAGAGCAAGGCCTGCCTACCCTAGCTCACTCGCGATTATGTGGCGACAACCTTTCCCGAGGCACTGGCAAAGGCTGCGCATGTTGCCTCTTCAATCGCATGACTGACAGCTCATGCTTATCAAGCTCACCATCAGCATTAGTATCAAGCCGCTCGAAAAACTTCTTTCGACGGAATTCCGGCCATTTAGAAACTATGGATGAAGATGAATACTCAGCGTAATTAACAGTCTCACTGGCGTCCTTATCATAAACCATAAAGTTAATGTTGACTTTGTTGATACTGACAAACCTTTCGAGTAATTCTCCACGATCAATCAATCCATTACCATC
>JBNABE010000133.1:0-5273 GCA_049631945.1 Akkermansiaceae bacterium | reverse complement strand
ATCGAGATATCCGGCGCTCGTGAGCACAACCTCAAAAACATCTCAGTCGATATTCCAAGAGACGAGCTTGTTGTTGTCACAGGTCTCTCTGGATCCGGAAAATCCACACTCGCTTTTGATATTGTCTTTGCCGAGGGCCAGCGCCGCTTCCTCGATTCCATGTCTCCCTACGCTCGGCAATTTGCCGGCCAGCTTGAAAAACCTGATGTAGACCGCATCACAGGCTTGCCGCCGACAGTAGCCATCGAACAACGCGTATCGAGAGGAGGAGGTAAATCCACCACAGGTACAGTCACTGAAATTTACCACTTCCTGCGCCTGCTCTATGCAAAGCTTGGCATTCAGCACTGCCCTGAGTCTGGTGAGTCAGTGATTTCTCAAACAACCGACACTATCGAGAAAAAAATTCGTCAGCTTCACAAAAAACATAAAAAATTGCTGATTCTCGCCCCACTGATACGAGCGCGCAAAGGCTACCACACCGACATCGCTATTGCTGCCGCCAAAAGAGGCATCACACAGCTCCTTGTCGATGGAAAGCTGATGAGAACCGAGGGCTTTCAGCCACTCAAGCGCTATCAACCCCATGACATCTATGCCGTGTGTGATTCCACAGAGCAGGCACTTCAAATCGGCAAAGGCACCTGTGCAGTTCTTGCCAACCCAACCAACAAAGCAAAACAAGCTGAACTAAAAACCTTTAGCTCCTTACGAGTTTCTCCTGTGACTGGCAGGTCTTTTGAAGAGCCGGATCCTCATCACTTTTCATTCAACTCGCACCGTGGATGGTGCCCAAGTTGTAGAGGATATGGCGTGATCTCATCGTCCACAAACCGAAGCGCCAAAGCGAACCAATACAATTCTGAACTCGAGGCGGAAATTCACGAGAACCTCAGCTCATCAGACCCTGAGTCCAGCTATGTATGTCCTGACTGCCATGGTGCACGTCTGAAAGAGGACTCTCGCCATGTCCTGATTCATGGACAAGCAATACATCATATCAATAGCCTCTCAGTTATCGAAGCCATCGATATATTAGGGCATTGGCAGTTTACTGGCCGCGAGAAACTGATTTCCCGCGACATCGTACCCGAGATTATTCAACGCCTCCACTTCCTCAATCACGTGGGACTGGGCTACCTCCAGCTCGACCGCTCAGCAGACACGCTATCCGGTGGTGAATCTCAGCGTATCCGGCTTGCAGCGCAGCTTGGATCAAATCTACGTGGTGTTCTATATGTCCTCGATGAGCCCACGATCGGTCTACACCCAAGAGATAATGTCAAACTTCTCGACACCCTAGAATCTCTACGTCAGCGAGGCAACTCCCTACTCGTTGTTGAGCACGATGACGAGACGATCTCACGTGCCAACACCCTCATCGAGCTTGGCCCTCGAGCAGGTATCGAAGGAGGTGAACTTACTCGACCGACTTCAACAACCACACAAGCGCCAACCAAGTACCAACGTCGAACTCTACCCAGAGCAACAGCAAAAACAGGCTGGCTACGTGTCAAGGGATGTACTGCCAATAACCTCAAAGAAGTTGATGCACGCATACCTTTGTCCAAGCTTACCGTGCTGACAGGTGTCTCTGGCTGTGGCAAATCTTCTCTCATGCGAGGCTGTCTATCCCATGCGGCTGGTAATCACGCATCACGATCAGCCAGCTATAAATCAAAGTCAGGCTTTGAATTCATCAAATCCTGCTTCGAAGTCGACCAGTCTCCGATCGGCAAGACCTCACGCTCATGCCCAGCCACTTATGTAAAGATTCTCGATACAATTCGCCAGCTCTTTGCTCAGCTCCCTGAAGCCCGTGCTCGTGGCTTCACCGCATCGCGCTTTTCTTACAACAACAAAGAGGGCCAGTGTCCTGAGTGTAAGGGCAATGGTCGCATTAAACTAGAGATGGACTTCCTACCCACCACCTGGGTTCATTGTGAGGCATGCCATGAAATGCGCTATAATGCCGCCACATTGGATATCCGCTACAACGGCAAAAATATCGGTGAAGTCCTCAGGCTGAATATTCGCCAAGCTGCTGAGTTTTTCAGCGCGGTGCCTAAACTTCACCGCACACTAAGTTTGCTCTCTGATACAGGCCTCGGCTACCTTCAGCTCGGTCAACCAAGCCCAACACTCTCTGGAGGTGAGGCACAGCGGATCAAACTCGTAGCAGAACTTACCAAAGGACGGGCAAGAATCAAGGGCAGCAAGGCATACCATAGCAACCTCTACCTCATTGAAGAACCATCAATTGGCTTACACCAACAGGATGTCGACAAGCTCATTGATGTGCTTCACCGTCTCGTTGACGAAGGGCACACCGTCGTTGTGATCGAACACCACACAACGATTATGGCAGAAGCCGACTACCTCATCGACATCGGTCCTGAAGCCGGCGAGCAAGGTGGTCGTATTACCAGCCAAGGCAATCCGGAGCATGTCGCTCGATCGAAAACATCACAAACAGCCCCCTTCCTGAAGAAAGCCTTGGCTAGCCGCTAGAGTAGGCAAGCTACCAAGCTTATTGCCCTCTAACGCCCAACAGGTCACCAACCTTCAAGGTATTACCCAACAGGAACTCTGCGGCACTCATTCTGCGTGAGCCATCCGCTTGCACTGAACCTATCGTGAGAGCCCGCTCACCACAGGCGATAGTCAACACATCATCAACACTAAGCACCTGCCCAGGCTTGCCCGACTGTTCACACGGCTCCACCTGTGGGAAAATCTTCAACCTACGTTTACGCCCCTTAGCATCGATGAAGTTGGTGGATGTTCCCGGCCAGGGATCATAAGCGCGTATACGGCGCTCCAAGGCTTCGGCGGGCTGAGACCAGTCGAGCTCACCGTGCTCGCGCATTAGCTTAGAAATATAACTCACTTGCTCAGGGTCCTGCGGAATTCTTTTGGCATCGCCATTGATCAGCTGATTCAAAGCTTGCCTCAGAGCATCTGGAGCCATGTCAGCCAAGCGATCATGGAGCTTACCCCCAGTCTCATTCGGGCCAATCGGAGTCTCCACTTTCAAAATGATATCACCCGCATCGAGGGCCTTGACCACATGTATTACAGTAATGCCCGTGTGACTATCGCCCGCATCAATAGCCGCTTGGATACAAGCTGCCCCACGATACTTAGGCAGTAGCGAAGCATGTAGATTGATACAGGCCACAGATGGAATATCTAGTAGAGCTTGCGGCAAGATCTGACCATATGCCATCACCACAATTACATCCGGCTGCATCGCCCTGAGTGCCTCAAGGAAACTTGCTTCGCGAGCAGACTCTGGCTGCATGACAGCAACATCATGACTCAGCGCCAGCTCTTTAATCGCTGGAGCCGTGAGCACCTGCTTGCGACCTACCGGCTTGTCTGGCTGAGTGACGAGACCTACTAGCTCATAGGCTTGCTCTCTATCATCGAGCAAAGAGCGCAATGATGGTAGTGCAATGTCACCCGTACCCATGAAAACGATGCGAAGTTTGGCCATAGCTTTTCTTTAACCCTACAGCTGACGATTACCAAACCCCAAAATTTGAAAAAGACCTGAGTCCACCATCAAAAACTAAGCCCACGCATCTGCTTGACACCTAAATTCCACGTGTAGCGATGATTTGCTTTGAACGTTTTATTGCCTGTAACCGGGCAGATATGCTCCGCAGCAATCGCATACTCATATGAACCTGACCTCAGATAAATCTTACGATGTTCCCCCACCGGAATCTCAACAAAACGACTCTCTGGCCCATCAACACCAACCACAATATCCTGCTGTGAATGATTGTGTATTGTAAGCTGTGGTTTGAGCACGGCCTTGACTGGCTGCTTGTGCATAAGATCAGGATGTGTGTAGGAACAGGATGCTAGCAAAAAGCCCATTCCAGCCAATGCAACCAGGCTCAGATAGCAGAATGGTTTCTTCACGACTGGGCAGATCTTCTTAACCTCACCTGAGCCACCACCTTTCCTTAGCTTAGAAATACAGCGTGTAGCTGCGCCTTGCCTCAATCTCCTTATACTTGGAAATAGGACGAAAGCCCTCTGCCACCGCACTGTATTTGTAGGTACCCGCATGCACGCTGACCGATTCACTTGATCTCGCAGGCACGGTAATATCTTTACGCCCACTGTCGCCAAGACGCTCGAGCCGCACCACAATCGGGCGATAGAACTTGTTGCTGAGCTTCAAACGTGCCGTCTGTCCCTGCGCTGATGCGGGATTCCCGTTTGCCACACTACCACCAGAGCCACACGAACTCAGAAACAAGCTACTGAAAGCCAATACAAGGAAAGCGGTTATAATGGATCTTCTTTTCATCACTTAAAAGCGTGGCACGCTGATGGTATCTGTGTAGTGGGTTCCATATTCGTTGATAATATCTCCCCTCGTCATGCCCCCTTTTTGAGTCATCACCAGTCCACGGTCTGAGAGCACAGTCATACCGACCTCGACACCTACGAGCTGGCCTTCCTCTGCCACCTCGGCTGAGCCGGAGTCAGCTTTTGATGCAATACCATTGCCCCTGATGACAAGTGAGTGATACTGTTCCACCCCTGTATTTCCTCCAATAGTAAAGCGCTCAACTCCGTTGGAGCGCTGGACAAGCAAGGTTATGGTCAGCTCATAGATATTCTCAGCAAGCACGTTCTCTGCGGTAAAGTCCAAGGCGTCCGTAAATTGATTCACCGCTGGAGCAACTGGTGCTGTCAAATTGGCTTGGCCAAGCACATTCGTAAAAGTGTCATCGGGATCTACTAGGTGACGATACAAAGTAAAAGAAGGAAATGCTCCGACTGCGTTCGCAGCAGCTCCTGAAATTTGATCTCGATAGACTAGCCTGTAACTCACGGCAGACACATCACCCCCATTGTCAGAATCACCCCCGATATCGCCATCATAGCGATCAGGAGCTGCGGTAAAAAAGATCAACCTAGGTGCGTTGGTTATTTTTTTGTTAGCAGGCCCCCCAAGAGCCGTTGTAAGATTTGGCTCAACCCCGGCATACAACCACATATTCTCACTACCATCAGCACGAGCGACCATCGCTTCGAAATCTTGGGTGATTGCCTCGAGCGCTTCTTTGGCTTGGCGACCGCCGAGCACCTTGTCTCGGCTACCCTTATAACCGTCCATTGAAACACCCGTCATGAAGGTCACCATGCCTAGTAAAATCACCGTAACCGACATCGCGACCAGAAGTTCGAGCATAGTAAATCCCTTTGCGCTCGCTGAGGGAAAAGAGTGGAAATTTATTTTCATAATG
>JBNABE010000132.1:0-5284 GCA_049631945.1 Akkermansiaceae bacterium | reverse complement strand
TTGGGTTCGTTGGCCATGTTAGAGTCGCTTTTTTGACTTCTTCTTCAAAACCAGCTTGATCACCATTGATCATAGCCATCTGTGCAGATCTTATGTGCCCGTTTGATACACGCATGAATGCAGCTATGGCACCTTCAGCTTTCGTTGAGTCAAAATCAGAGGATCTCTTCTTGAGCGACTCGAGTATATTTTTGGCCTGAGCATAATCGCGAACATCCATGGCTTTGATTAAAGCATTACCATTACGAACGTATTCGAGAATGATGCGGCGCTCAGACGATGGTATTGTTTGTAATACTGGCAAGAATTCTCCAATGGCATAAGCTTCCGTCAGCCGTTTTGAAGCTCCGTGGAGCTCGTTGTATTCTAAGTGGTTCTTAAAACCTTGCACCAGCGACTTTGCTTTACGCATGGCTTCATTGGCGGCAGAATCCAGCCCAGTCACTGTCGGTTCTACGCCCAGCCCCTCAGTGAAAAATTTAGTAACTTCAGAATTTTTCTTTAGGTTCATTTTGGACCCGCCATCTCGAAATATAAGATTGTAGAAGCGGGTGCCAATAATAACGTGCTCAAAGCGGCGCTGAATGAAAAGCTGTGCCAAGAGCGCTTGATACTCTATTTTTGCTTGTATCATATTCAATTCGCCTTTGCCTTGATGCGATTTTTTAAGAGCCTCTATTTCGACAATACGGCGCTCCATTTCCTGAATTTTGTATGACTGTTTCAACGATAATTTGGAGTTTTGATCGCCATTTTGATTTCTTGGCTGGCCGATTCTTACCTTGTTGTTACTAGCTAATGGGCTGATGTTGCCCATGCCAGTGCGTCGCATCCAATCTGCTTTGGCGATGATTCGCTTTTTCTCTATTTCTAAATCTGCAATGAATTGCTTAGAGTTTTTTACAGTCCCTTTCGATAGCATTGCGGCATAGATAGCATTGGACAGAGAGTCACAGATGCGACCATCTCCGGGGTAGGTAGCGGCTCGCGGAAGTAGCGAAAAACCATCTCTTATTTTCTGAGTGTAGGGAGTATTTTTGGTATGCGGCGAGACAGCTTCCAGAATAGAGTCAATCGTATCACGATATTCAAGAGCCTCCTCTGAGGTATTGGGAGAATCTGCGAGATATGCATCAAACATACCCCCAAGCCGGTTGTCGCCCATGCTAAATGTCCGGCCCATGATCGTGATTGTTTCTTGAGTTGGGTCGACGAATGGAAGTTCATTTCCATACACTGATGTATTGGTGTTTTCAGACTTAATGGTGGCAGTGCTGCCCCCATTGTTTTGGCTGTTTGTGTTTGTCTGGCCTTCATTGTTCGGGCTGTAAACTTGAGCCACAGCAGGAAGGCAGAGCGCGATGAGTATTATAAGCAATCTCATTGGTATTAAGTAATGGTAGATATCAGAAGTTCTCACATGAACGCAACAAGTCATGTCATGTCGGGTGTTGAATTATTTTGCCTTGATGTCTTTTGCGACAGGCAAGCCTTCTCGGTTCACTTTAATTTTAAAGCTGTAATTGTGGCCACGCTCAATATTGATGCGATCGATGCTGGGTGGTATGTGAACGGGTATGATGCCGGATCCTGATTCGCTATCATCTGCTTTGATGCTGACTAGCAGGCCGCGTTCATTTTTGAGTATGATTCGTTCTGAAATTTCACCAGTGATACGATATTCATTACCACTTAAAACGGTGCCGTTTTCTCTAAGGTCTGCCAGCGGCATCTCATTGAGGTTGGCAAAATGTTGAGCCTGCTTGCTGAGGTATGATTTGCCAGCGCTGAGAACGATGATTGTGATTGCAAATGCAAGGGCGTAGCTCGTTAGCTTGTTTTTTTTACTGCTATTTGAAGTTGATCTTCTCGGCATGATTTATAGTAATTCAGATGTTGGTGTTCGTTGCATTTCTGACCCTAAGGCTCAATCCCATTGGTGTTGGCGTAATCCTCTGTAGGTGACAATTAAGCCTACTAATATGTGTATCATAAGCAAGTAGTGACATACGCTGACAGACTCGAATGAGGTTTCAGTGACAGCATCAATGGCGTTGCGATAGCTCGGGCTCATTGATTCTATACTTCCAGACCAAGCCCAATATGCGGAAATAAATGGGCGAGTAATTGATTCGATACTTTCGGGGAGAGCGAGTATGGCGCCAGATAGTGGTAATTGAAAACCGACTAAATATACTGACAATAAAGAAGACTGCTCAGCAGTTTTCATCGTCGCAGAAATTCCCAAACAAATAAATGTCATTGCCGCATTGATCATAATAAGAAAAACAACATGATCAATAAATGCGGTGTCAGTACCGCTTGGAAATCTCCAGAATTGTTCAACAAAGATAGCCATCCACAGCGACTGTATTAAAATCAGGCATCCAAGAAATGCGATTTTACTGCCTAAGTAGGCAGCTGGCTTTACACCTCCGAATTTTTCTTTTTCATAAATAAGACGTTCCCCAGCAATTTCTCTTGCGGCGTTGTTTGATCCCATTAATGAGAGGAGGATGACCTGAAACATTACGATGCCAGAGACAGCAGAACCGACACTAAGATAGCTTTTTTCTACCATAGAGTGTTCTTGGATTTGCTGTATGACGCTCTCGCCACGATCAGAAAAACGTTTTATATTCTCGTTGCCTCTCTCGTGAAAGAGAGCCACAAGAATAGGGAAGCAGAGAAGGATGGCGAGCTGAAGATAGACTTGGCCTTTGTTACGGAAAAATATTTTCCATCGTCGCAATAAGAGAGTAAAAAACTGACTCACTACATTCGGAGTTTTAGCTAAGATAGTTGGTTTGTGGATGATTTCATCAGCTTCAGACGAGTTTTCATCAAGTAAAATTGTGATCGGTTTGTTACCGTCTTGACCCTTTGCTGTCTGCTTTTTGTCGTCCGCACGCTGGTCAGATTTATTCTTTGGTTTTGTAATTTTTTGGTAATAAGCCTTATGGTGCTTTTGCCATGATTGGTGCCATTTTTCGGCGCTTTGTTTCGCAAGCCTTGGGTATACTTCCTCGGTGTCATCGACTGAGAAATAATGTGTCATTTCATCAGGAGGTCCGTGATAGGCGACACGTCCCTCATGAAGAACTAAAACTGAATCGTAGAGATCAAGATGGGCCAATGAGTGTGTAACAGAGATTATCGTGCGTCCGTTGCGGCTAGAGAGTTGATGTAGCAAACGAACGACATCTCGCTCTGATCGCGGGTCTAGACCTGAGGTGACCTCGTCACACAATAGCAATGGTGGGCTTGTGACCAACTCGATTGCGAGACCTAGCCGGCGTTTTTGTCCACCAGATAGAACTTTGACTGGGCGATCAGCCAGTTTGGCGAGGCCGGTTTCGCGTAGAATTTTGTCAATCCGTCTATCGAGCTCTTTGAGGTTTTTGGTCTTAACTCTGAGTCGCATGGCCGACTCGATTGACTCGTCAACAGTAAGCTGATCGTATGCGATGGAGAATTGGGGGACATATCCGATCTCGGCGGGCTCAAAATCTTGCTCCTTGGCTAGGTTTCTTCCATCCCAGTAAAGGTCTCCACCGGACTCTTCATTGAGCCCAGCGATTGTTTTGAGCAAGGTGGTTTTGCCACACCCAGATGGCCCGACGATGGCCATGAAGTGCCCATCGGGCACTTTCAAAGACACCTCATCGATAATGTTAAAGGCTTCACCGTCTTTTTGAACAGCGAAGCAGACTTTTTGAAGATCTAGCAAGAGATAATGGTTACATTGAAATACGGTTTACCTTTTTAAAGGGCGTGTTTTGTTCTGGCGAGAAGAAAACTTGTGAATCTGATTGTCCAAGTTACGCTTTTCATGTGTCACGCAGGTCAAATAGACGCCAAAATTCACAGATACAAAAGCCTCGTCATTTGGCGTCTGGCAACAGTATGGTGTGCAGAACTGTGGTAATGCTCACTGTAGCTGCATTGCTGACAGTTGGGTGTATATACTTTTTGCTTCATTCCTATATGCGTGGTGATAAGTTCCGGGTTTTGATTAGTCAGCTCGTCGGTGACACCATAGGCGCTAATGTGGAATTTAATTCTCTAGAATGGCAGGGGTTGAAAGTGAGAACGGATGGGTTTCGTGCTGAGGGATCGAAAAGTTTGAGAAGCGCATATGCCAATGATTTGACGGCCAACATGGGGTTGCTCCCTTTATTTAGGGGGGAATGGCTCATTGAAAATCTGCAAATAGCTGAATTGTATGCTGATCTGGATCTAAGCAAAGATCAAGGGAGCTCTGACACCGAGATGCGGTTCGAATCAGATCAGCTTCCGCATACTGAAAATCACGACCAGAAAGGTTTTCTCGGTGCTATGCTGCCCGATCGCTCAAGTTTGCAGTCGCTTGAGGTATCTAAGCTGAGGCTGAAGGTTCGGACGAGGAGCGGTGCTGTAGAGCTTACCGATGGCTTATTGAGTGCAACCGAGAGGCCAAGTCAAAAACACAGCTACGGTTTTATGCTGTCAGATGCCCTCATTCATACGCCTTGGATTGATGGCCCAATATACCTCAACACTGCAAAGGGGAAATATGTCGATGAGCGCCTTTCGCTACACCAATCGTCATCTCGTATTTTCGGCAATGGCCAGTTGTCGCTCAGTGGTCAGCTCAATAAGGGGGGATACGAGTGGTTTGGCATCCTGGAAGGTATCGACGTGGAAAAGCTCATTGTCGAGGATTGGAAAAAAAGGCTGTCGGGCGTTCTCCGCACTGAATTTAATCTACAAACTGAGCAGAATGGTTTTAAGACACGAGGCAGGTTAATGATAAACAACGCAGTGTTGACGGCTCTTCCTGTCCTTGATCGTGTTGCTGCCTACACCAATACCAATCGATTTCGTCGGCTAAGACTTACAGAGTGCCAGCTTAAGTATGAGAGTGAGCATGGAGTTCATGGAAATGGTGAGCATGTGCGCATTGAGCTCAGTGACATTGTATTAGTGAGTGAGGGTCTTGTCAGAGTGATGGGCTATCTCTTAATTGATGATGGTAAGCTTGATGGCGAATTTCGTGTAGGGATTATGCCTGGTTTGCTTGCGCATATTCCGGGGGCAGAGACCAAGGTTTTTGAACATGGGGAAAGGGGCTTACGATGGGCGCCTCTGCGAATAACGGGGACTATCGATAGGCCTCAAGAAGACTTAAGTGAGCGTATCCTTGCCGCTGCGGGGGAGCGGATCATTGAGTTGATTCCTGAAACAGGAGAAAAGGTCCTTAAACTTGCTCAGGATAAAGCGGTGGAATTACCTGAAGCAGTAA
>JBNABE010000131.1:0-5335 GCA_049631945.1 Akkermansiaceae bacterium | reverse complement strand
TCCAATTCCTTTGGTTGCAAGAAAAGTGGATATCTCATTTCCAGCGGAGAATGTCTGGATTGGCTTTGATTTTGAGGTTGGTCAATTCGTAATCCCATATGGGGAGGGGGAAAAATCAGACATACTCTTCAAGGTCAATTGCGACGGGGATACTGAGATTATAGAGAGATGGAATACAATCCGCTACAAAACTGTCGATAGCAAGCTATGGATAAAGTTTCCCTGCGCAGGGGAAGGATGGCTGGCAGTTGCCAAGGCTGATTTGGCCAACTATTGTGTCCTGACAATGCCTCACAAGGCACCTGTTGATGGTTATTTGGCTGAGCGAGTTATAGAAAAAAACAAATTGGAAGATGTGGGAATGCCCAGCAAGCTAGGGCTTTTCATGCGTGTTCGACGAAGTGAATCACCAGGCAGCAGAGAGCAGTATAGCTATCTAAAACTTAACAAGGATATGCAATTTCATCCATTTGAGAGTGGCACTCATACAAGTGATTTGGGGAAGCCAAAAACTTATGGGGGAATTAAGTTCACTTACTTCTACAACCCGACACCCAATGATCGCAATCTAGAGTTTGATCCGAAGAAAAACCTAGCAAAGGATGGACCCCGTGTTTGGATGGAGCAGTTTGGCTTATAGGGCACTGGCGGGTATCGTGTGTGGACCGATTCTTAAACAGGTCTTTCACCTCAAATGCTCAAAGTTGTCGTAGAGATTCTCGATGAGCTGGTAGTGGGCGTTGTCTTTTCTGTGCCATTCTGGGAAGGCTGTGTCGAGAGCTGTGGTGATGGCGTTGATTTCGGGGATCGAGGGTTTTTGACTGAGCCGGTCTGATGCGGCGGCGATGAGTTGGAAGCCAGTGGCTCTTTGTTCGATGATTTCATCGAGCAGGTTTTCATGATCTTCATATCCCTGTTCGATGGCTTGTTTGAGCCAATGCATAGCAGCGCATGGGTCTTTGTCGGTGCCACGACCTTCGAAGTAGCACTTGGCGAGTGAGGCTTGTGCTTGGCGGTGGTTTTGCTCAGCGGCTTTGAGGTGCCAGCCATAGGCCTGCTCTTGATTGACTTCCACCCCTCGACCTTCTGTGTAGCATAGCCCGAGATTGAACTGAGCCGCGGGGTAGCCCTGAGCTGCAGCCTGATGCCAGAGCTTGACCGATTCCTTCTTATTCTCTCTAACACCGCGCCCTTCGTAGTAGCAATGGCCTAAGTTAAGCTGGGCACTGGCTAATCCTTGCTTGGCGGCTTCTTTGAACCATAGTGTTGCTTCGATGTGATTTTGGCCGACGCCTTTGCCGTGGTCAAAGCACACACCGAGGCTGTCTTGTGCGTCGGCGTGACCTCTCTCGGCTGCCTTGCGATACCATCGGGCGGCCTCCTTTTGGTCTTGGCAAACTCCAGCGCCATCAGCATAGCAGACGGCGAGGTAGAATTGAGCTTCGGGGTCACCATGTCTGGCCGCTATTTTGGCAGTCTTGAGAGCGCAATCATGAGCTTCATCGGTGTCGATTGTGTAATCATATTTGAGAGGTCGATAGATGGTTGCGGGCTTTTGTTTGTAGTGCTCGCCTGCGCCTAGGATGCAGGCTTCTGCGTCGGGCAGCATCTGCGCATAGAGCTCTGGGTCAGTATCGTCTTGATGAGGTTTGAGGAGCTCGTGCGCGCGTTGCTCTATGTTCGAGGCATTGTCGGCAAAGAGAAATGCCACGGCGATTTCAAAGTGAGTGCTTGCAGTCGTTTCGTTAGATGCGGAGGCTGACTCAGGCTTTTGTTCTGATTTTGCAGCTGAGGTGGTTGCGATATCAGGCTCTTGTGTTTCAGGGTGATCGATACTGGCGCAGACCTTCAATTGGTCAGTGTCTGACTCATTGCAGAGGATGTAAATCCAGCCCGTTCTAGTTTCTGTAACCACGTGAGAGAGAAGCGATTATTACCGTTAACATTAAGAACAAGCAGTTTTGATGTCAAGGGTGCTCTGTGGTAGCCAAGCCAGAGCGCTAGCGCATGACCTAGCAAACAATTCATGGTTGACAGTGATTTGCAGCGATGGTGAAACTGCGCTTTTACGATGACTTGGGAGGTAATAGTAGTTTACGTGATTTTGATAGCTGCAGTGGTGCTGTTTGTCACCGATCGCGTGCGTACGGATATCGTCGGCATGCTGATTATTTCGGTCTTGGGTTTGTTGGGTATTCTAGAGCCTAAGGAGCTACTACAAGGCTTTAGTAACCAGGCCTTGGTGACGATTGCGGCGATGTTCGTGCTCAGTGCTGCATTGATGCGCAGTGGTTTGGTCGCGGCACTAGGGGGTAAGTTGACGGATTTATCCAAAGGTAGTCCGCTTAGATTTTTAGCACTGTCATTGTTTGCGGTTTGTTTCATGTCGGCGTTTATTAATAACACTCCGGTGGTGGTGGTTTTCATCCCGGCGGTGTTGACGGTTTGTAGCCGGCTTGGGCAAAGTCCTTCGAAGTTTTTGATGCCGATTTCTTTCGCCTCGATGCTTGGTGGTAGTGCGACACTGATCGGTACTTCGTCCAATATCTTGGTCTCGTCTTTGTCTGCGGAGGCAGGCTATGGTGAGATCGGCATGTTTGAGTTTACCGTGTTAGGTGGGGTCATTGTGGTGGTTGGGATGATTTACTTGATTCTGTTTTCGCAACGCTTGCTCCCAGCTCGCACCACGATTGCTTCCACCTTATCTGCTGAGGATGTGAAGGAATACATCACTCAGGTGAAAATTGGCCCTGATTCGCACCTTGTGGGAAAGAAGCTGGCAGACACTCCATTGGCGAATGCAGGGGTAAGGGTCGCTGAATTGATTCGCGGTCAGCGCATTCAGCGCATGGAGAAAGATAACCCGCTTGAGGAGGGGGATATCTTGTTGATACGTGGAGACCTCAATAAGATCCTCGAGCTTGAGCGCCAGCATGATATCAGGATTTCAACCGATGCAGATGCGGGGGACGCTCGAGATGCGGAGGTGAAGCGGGTGGAGATGACGGTGTTTGAGCTAATGGTCGCTCCTGATTCGCCCTTGATTGGGAGAACAGCTCAGGACATTCGCTTCCGTCAAGATTATGGGGTGTCTGTATTTGCGCTGCAGCGACGCGGGCGACATCACCAGCGTGATATTACCGATTTGGAATTGCGTATGGGAGATATCCTTTTGGTGCGCGGCACGATGGAGTCGCTCGCGAAGTTGCGAAGCTATCGTGAGTTTATTCTACTCGAAGGTGTACACGATCAGGTGGTGGAGCGACACAAAGCGCCGGTGGCCTTGGGCACAATTCTCACCATTGTCGGGCTAGCTGCGTTCGGAGTGTTTCCGATCAGTGTGTTAGCACTCGCAGGTGCTGCGTTGTTGGTGATGTTCAAAGTTCTCACTCCGCGTGATGCCTACCGCTCGATTGACTGGCCGGTGTTGATATTGATTGCAGGTATGATTGCGCTTGGAAATGCCATGGGTAAGACTGGGGCTCTTGATATTGCTGCTGAGAGTTTGATTGGGACGGTAGGGCAGCTGGGTCCGCATGTGACCTTGTGGATATTTTATGCAATTACAGCGGCACTGAGTTTGCTGATACTCAATAAGCCGGCCGCGGTGCTGTGCACACCATTAGGTATTTTGTTGGCAACGCAGCTGGGCGTGGATGGTAAGCCTTTCATCATGGCCGTGGCTTTCGCGGCATCGACGGCAATGGCGACTCCGATGGGGTATCAAACTAACTTGCTGGTATATGGGCCTGGAGGATATAACTACAAAGACTTCGTTTATTTTGGTTTGCCACTCAATGTGCTCATCGGTGTGATCGCTTGTTGGCTTATCCCGATGATTTGGCCGTTCTAGATAATTTCTTATACCACAGGGTATCGGATTGGAGCTTATCCATATGGGGCGCTTCTTACTTGTTTGAAAATTAGAAATTGGAAATTGGATTTCTGAACGAGGCGTAGTAAGTTCTCTTGCGATGTTACAGTTTATTGGACAAGGAGGCCCGTTTGCCTATGCGTTGGCACTTTTAGCGTTTGTGAGTTTGTTGCTCATTATTGAGCGGATATTCTTTTTTCAACGTGTCAAAATAAGCGTTGGTGATTTGTTGCTCGGCTTAGCAAATCATGTTCGCAAGGGTGCCTTTGCCGAGGCTGTGCACGAGGCGGCGAGGGCGCCTGGACCTACAGCACGTGTAGCTCATGCGGTATTGATGCGCAAAAACTTGCCCCGCCGTGATTTACGCGATGTAGCCAGGGAGGCAGGTCAGCTCGAGGTGCCACGCATGGAGCGCAATCTGAGAGCTCTTTATGGCATTGCATTGGTGACTCCGCTGGTGGGCATGCTTGGAACTGTCAGCGGCCTGACGAAGACATTCATGGAGATGAACAAGGAGAAGGGGTTTGCGTCTGCTGCTGAAATGTCAGGTGGCGTCTATGAGAGTCTTGTGACGACAGCTCTGGGTCTTGCGATTGCCATTCCGGTGTATCTTTTTTATCTTTTTTTCTACGGGCGTGTGAAGCGAATGGTGCATCGCATTGAGAGAACGGGGGTTGAGATGGTCAATATTGTTTGTGATGCGCGTGAGCAGGCTGAGATCGTTTCCTTCTCCAAGGAGGCGAAGGAAATCTCTGACCAGAAGAAAACAAAAAGCGATCAATGAAGCTTGAGATGACATTGCCGGCAAGGCCCGGATTTCTTCATATGCTTCCTGGGCTAGACATCATCGCCTTGATTCTGATGTTTCCTTTATTGGGGCCATCATTTGTCCAGCAGACCGGCATTGATGTGCAGGTGCATGAATCACCCTGGCGTTATGAGCAGATGGATAATCCTATTGTCGTGACTCTGGGCGCTGCGGTCGGTGATGAAGTAGTGCCCGTATGGGTAAACAAGGATCAAGTATCCTTGGGTAGTCTTGAGGCGGCGATAGATGCGTTGCGCTCAGAAGAGGGTGGCGATGCCATCACTACCGCGGTGATACGTTCGGATGTTTCCGTGCCGAGCGGCGTGGAAAAGGAGGTGGTCAATCGAGTCATCAAGCTCGGTCTTAAATGTGGGCTCATAGGCAGACCGGTGGGCCAGGGGCAATAGTTCATTATAAGAATGGATTTGCGTTTTTTGTTTAAATAGTCAGTTAAGGTAAAGATGTATTTCATCCGCAGAAAGAAACATGAGCGAGACCAGGATGCTGGGCTTATCTTTCATTGGCGAGGATTCAGGAGTCATCATTCGGGGAAATTAATTGCGATGCTTCTGGCGAGTGCTTTTTTTGCTTTCTCGGTATATGCGGTGAAGGTGGAGACATTGCGCTCGCCCTTGGAGTCCAAGCGGGAGGGG
>JBNABE010000130.1:0-5379 GCA_049631945.1 Akkermansiaceae bacterium | reverse complement strand
GCTTTAAAAAATGATGCTCAGTAATTCTGCTTTGGGAGCAATTTACGCGTTAATGCGTTTGTTCGTTTTGCTTTTAAGGTTGGCAGCCTTGTTGGCGTGAATGATGTTATTTTTTTCACATTTATCTACGGCCGAACTAAACTCTGAAAAAGACTTCTTGGCCGCGTCGTTATCGCCTGCCGTAGCTGCATCTATTGTCTTCTTGCGAAGCGTTTTCATGCGACTGGTAAGAGATTTGTTTTTTGCTGTGCGCGTTGCTGTTTGACGGACACGTTTGAGGGCTGATTTTGAATTGGCCATGAGTTAACTGAGTTTGTAAAATGAGAATGCTAATGGTAGCTATCACTTCCTATGAAGTAAATCACCTGTGCTGGGGCGGTGAAACTAGCCAAATAGGCTCTGCTGTCAAGCTCGATAGCGTGGAAAATGTCTACTTTGTCTGCGAAATGTGCTAATTTGAGGTGTACCTAAAGTGTCGCAAGTTTCCGTGAATGCAGCATGAGAGATGAGTTATTTCTCAACTCTTTGCTTGGCTGGAGTATTAAAAGCAGAGTTTAACTGCTGTGCCAGTGAGCTCATGGAAGTAAAAAAGAAGCCTACGGGGAAGGGCATCAAAAGTATTGCTGCAACCCAACTTCCATTCAAGGCGTTATCCGCAACGATGATCGTGAAGAAGAAAGCAAAGGCGAGTTCGACAAAGGGGGTGAGTGATTTGATCGCTTTGTAGCGGCTGTTTTTGAAAGCCGATTTTTCCTTTTTGGTGCTACTGTTGATACCGTGCTTTGGAGTGCGAACAAAGCTAGTTTCATGGTTAAACAGCGCCTCTAGAACAGCTTTTGCGTTGTTGACCGACATGCCAATACCTAATGCGAGAAGCATTGGTAGGTATAAAATGTCCTTGAGCCATGTATTGGGACGTAGAGCTTTCTGACTCATCACATAGAAAAGTGCGACCGATATGCTGCCAAAGAAAAAGATGGGGAAATTGAGTAAATGCTCAGATATGCCGTTTTCTGCAAACCATGACATATCGCTCTGTTGTTTGGGGATAATTAAAAATAGTAGAGCAAAAAGTAGGAGGTATGCAAAGTTGGAGGTCAGGTGAGCAGTAGCTTCCATTTTGCAAATTAGGGGGGCATTGCTTTTCCAGATATCAAAAAGGCATTTTTTGCAGACTTGAATCGATCCTTTAGTCCAGCGATGTTGTTGGCTTTTGAAGCCTTCCATGTCGACGGGTAGCTCTGCTGGCGTGGTGACGTCATTCAGGAAGATGAATTTCCAGCCCTTTAGTTGAGCCCGGTAACTAAGATCCATGTCTTCTGTAAGAGTGTCGTGTTCCCAGCCACCAGCATCTTCGATGCAAGATTTACGCCATATTCCAGCAGTTCCATTGAAGGTGAAAAAGCGACCGCTGCGGTTGCGTGCTGTTTGCTCTAGCTCCAAGTGCCCATCGAGGAACATGGCTTGGATACGAGTGAGTGCATTGTAAGTGCGGTTGATGTGTTCCCAGCGCGTTTGAATCATGCCAATTTTATCATCGGTGAAATAATGAATAGTTTTGTGCAGAACGTCGGGGTGGGGCACAAAATCAGAGTCTAAAATAAAGAGATATTCACCTTTGGCTGATTCTGTGCCATTTTCGAGAGCGCCAGCTTTATAACCTGTGCGATCGGTTCGGTGCACGTATTCGGCATCAAAGCCACGAGCGACCAGCTTAGCGACCTCTGTTTTGCATATTTCGGTGGTCTCGTCTGTGGAGTCGTCTAAGACTTGAATTTGAAGCTTATCCTGAGGGTAGTCGAGATTGGCGACTGATTCCAGCAGTCTCTCCATGACGTGCATTTCATTGAAGCAGGGAAGCTGTACTGTTACCAATGGGAGCTCTTTGAAATGGGCTTTCGGTTCAGGCCGATTGCGGGAATGCTTCAGATACAAAGAGAGTATCATTAGGCGGTGAAAGCCGTATCCTGATAATCCAAGGAGTACAAGAAAGTAGAGAGTTATCCAGATGAAGTTCATAGTTGAAAAGGATGGGACGCGATCGCTTACTCGCTTTTGCCTGCTTTGTCAATGTCAGTTCCTGCCATGTGAAGAGCTGCAATCAAAGTATTTCTACTAGTAGCGAAATAGGCTTTTGTTGCCATGGGTTAGGTGTTTGGTTGTTCGCGATGAATATACCAAGTGGTGATCGAGAAGAATTTCGTGAAATACTGAATGAGATTGCTAATACACATATGTCTTTCGGTAGATTTGGGCCTAAGGATTTTCCTCCTCGTGGGTTGCCCATTATGGATTTGCCAGAGGAGTATTTAGCTTGGTTTCAACAGCGTGGTTTTCCGAATGGTCGACTTGGCGAATTGCTGGAGGTCGTATGGGGTATCAAAGAGGTCGGAATGGATAGTGTCTTTGATCCGATGCGCAAGGTGCGCGGCGGCCGGCGCAGCATTCGTAAACGAAAAAACATGTAAGGCGATTTGATCAAGATGAGCTTCTTGATTGTTCTATTTTTGATGTTTTCCAACTAGGACCTTGCAACCCTCAAATCTTCAATTTTATTTGCATATTGATGTAAGAAATGAACAGGCTGAGTGTATGAAGTATGTATGAATTTGAAAGTGATATTAAATTTCGTGTGTTTTGCGGTTCTTGCCTCATCAGTGCAAGCCGCTGAGCTCAAGGTGGCAGAAGGCTTTGAGTGTCAGCAAATTTATACGGTTCCTAGCAAGGATCAAGGGTCTTGGGTGGCGATGACCAAACACGGTGACGGCCGCTTAATCACGGCAGACCAGTATGGCTCAATTTACTACGTGACTGTCAATGGCAATGAGATACCCAAAGTTGAGCCGCTTGATCTTAAAATAGGTGGTGCTCACGGGTTGTTGTGGTTCAAGGACAGGTTGTTTGTCTCGGTATGTGAGAGGAAAGTTGTGAAAGCTGGAGTTTACGTCGTCACTGACAGTGATGGTGACGGCAAGCTTGATAAGGTGGAGCTCATGAAAACACTTATTGGTGGTGGTGAGCACGGGCCGCATGGATTTGTAGTAGGCCCCGACGAAGAGTGGATTTATTATGTGTGCGGCAACCATACTAATGTACCGGAGGGTATCGACCATTTTGCAGCGACCAATAAGTGGGGTGAGGATCACTTGCTTCCTACACAGCCTGATGCCCGTGGCCACGCACGCAGCCGCAAGGCACCCGGGGGGTGGGTTGCCCGATTCAAGCCTGATAATTCTCGCTGGGAGCTCTACAGTCAAGGATACAGGAATTCCTATGGTATCGCCTTTAATCAAGCTGGCGACCTTTTCACCTTTGATGCCGATATGGAATATGACTTTGGCACTCCATGGTATCGGCCGACTCGGATTTGTCATGTGACCAGTGGCAGTGAATTTGGCTGGCGGCAGGGCACCGGAAAGTGGGCAGACTATTATTTGGATAGTAACCCCGCTGTTCTGGATATCGGCCCTGGATCACCCACAGGTGTAGTGTCCGGAGCTGGGGCTAAATTTCCAGCACGCTACCAAGAGGCTATCTACGCTTTAGATTGGACCTTTGCCACCATTTACGCAATTCACCTCAAGCCGAGCGGGGCTAGTTATACGGCAGAAAAAGAGGAGTTCATCTATGGTGAGGGTCTTTCTGTGACCGATGCTGTCATCGGCAAGGATGGGGCCATGTATTTCCTCACTGGGGGAAGAAGAACCCAATCGGCCCTCTATCGTGTCAGCTACACCGGAAATGAATCTAGTGAGCCTGTAGCAAAGCTTCAGCCAGTCAATGAGCTTGGGGAGCTACGCCGCAGCCTTGAGGCACTGCACTCGGAAGCTGATCCAGCTAAGTTTGATCTGATTTGGCAATCCATGGGGCATCAAGATCGTGCCATCCGCTTCTCCGCTCGTGTGGCTCTCGAACATTTACCACTCAAGCTCTGGGAGGATAAGGTTTTGCAGGAGACTAACCCCTCGATCCTGTCATACGGGGCCGTGGCACTTGCCCATCAGGGCGGCAAGGAGAATGCTCAATCGCTGTTGAAATCTCTTGCTAAGGTTGATTTTTCATCTCTGGACAGAGTGGGTAAGCTGGAATTGCTGCGTGCAGTCAGCCTAGTGATCTCACGTTGCGGAGAGGGTAATCAGAGGAATGCACTTTTAGCCAGTCTGGATGCCCATTATCCATCTGAAGATGACATGGTGAACCGTGAGTTATGCAGATTGCTGTCTTATCTTCAATCAACAACAGTGGTTGAAAAGACATTAGGTCTGATGGCATCCCGAGGTAAGGAAACCCCACCTGATTGGGCTGCCTTGGCAGCACGTAATTCTCGCTACGGCAAAGATGTGATCAATATGCTCAATAACTTGCCATCGACTCAAAATTTGCATTACGCCTATTGCCTTAGGGTGGTTAAGGGGCCATGGAGTGAAGGTCAGCGCAGGCAGTATTTTCAGTGGTTTAAAGAAGCATCTACAAAAAGTGGTGGGCGCAGCTATAGTGGTTTCGTAGAGAACATACGCAAGCATGCATTGGAGTATGCTACCGAGCAGGAGCGTAAGATGATCAATGGCTGGAACTTGAAGGTAGTGAGCAATCCGTTCAAGAATTTGCCGCAGGCCAAAGGCCCTGGCAAGGCTTGGACCCTAGAGGACGTCTCTAGGCTGACTAATCTGGACAAGGCCGATTTGAAAAATGGTCAGCGTATGTTTGAGGCTGCTCTCTGTGCAGCTTGTCATCAGGTTTCAGGCAAAGGTGGAGCCGCAGGTCCTGATTTGACAAAAGCTGCGGGCCGCTTTCAGCTCATTGACATGGCTGAGGCAATCATTGATCCCAACAAGGTCATCTCGGATCAGTTCCAATTCAGCCTGATTACGAAGAACGACGGCTCCTTTGTCACGGGCAAAGTTCTCGATGAGAAAGATGGAAATCTTATCGTAGCGATCAGCCCCTTTGATTTTTCTCAAACAACTGAGATAGCCAAAGCTGAGGTCAAGGATGTCACTCCTTCACCTATATCACCGATGCCGCCTGCTTTGATCAACCGGCTCAATGAAAAGGAGCTTACCGACTTGATGGGGTATTTGATGAGCTTAAAGTAGAAGTTCAAAAGCCAATGTGCGATTGCCGCGAATGCGCACTAAGTAGGGTGTGTCAGGGCCTTCATGGGGACCTGAAGGGTCGCTAGTTGGGCACAACATTGGGTCCGTGCGAATCGTGCGAACCGTACAAAAACGCGGGCAGAAAAAAGCCGCAGATCGGGGGGGACCCTCTCTACGGCTTTTCTGAGATTACAACTTCAACACGCTGATACATGATCAAGCTGATATCTGCAATTCACCCTTACATGAATAAGAACGACGCGATATACACGCTGTTCTCATT
>JBNABE010000129.1:0-5527 GCA_049631945.1 Akkermansiaceae bacterium | reverse complement strand
TTCTTAAAATAGCGCCTAGATTGTGAGGATCTTGCACACAGTCTAATATGAGCAGTAAAGGATCAGTTTGCTGAGAAACTAGCTCATAGAGATCTTCCTCTGATCTTACTTGCGACCTCACTTGTTCTAGATCTCTTTTAACATGCTTATTCTCGCGCGCCCCGCCTTCTCTCTTTTTTCTTCTCATATGATCTAAAGATCTTGCTCAATTTCTTTGAGCTCAAGGAACAAGTGATTCCATTGCTCGAGGTTTGGTTGAAGCTCTATTTTCGCATCTACAATACACCTACGAACCCCCTCCAAAAGGCGCGCATACTCAATATATAGGTCGCGAACGCCGTCACGATAATCAGAGCCGAGAGCATCAGTAAACCTGCCTTGTGATTGCAGCAGATGATTAACAAAAGCTGTGATCACAATCTTTCTCGTTCGATAGGTCTGCACCATGAAAACAAGCATCGTAACAACAGCACCACCTAGGCAAGCAAGCGCGGGATATGGGTATAACCCTAAACGCAATGAACCAGCAACACCCGCACACAGCATGAGCAACAAACTCATGTAAATCCAGATTTTGAGTTTTGATCGTCTTTCGGACATGCGCATATCAAGCCCACCTCTAATCTTCAAATTCACAACGGCCTGCTTGGCTGAAAGCCCCATTCTTCTGATAAAACGCTTTTTGCTATCTGAGAACACATCATTCAAGCTATCAAAATCATCAAGATCGATTTTCAGTTTTTCTTTTACTCTGGGTATTACCGTAGACCAATGATCTGAGCATTCCCGTATCAATACTTCCGCATCCTCCTCAGACTGGCGCTCTACGGCTTCTTGAACTGATTCAACAAGTTCTCTTACCACCAATCGGGGTAAGTCATCGGCAACGAATAAGCTTTTCAGTGTCGAACAGAAGCCCATTTTACTTTTCATAAAGATCCTACTGCGCTCGCCTTGCTCAGCAAAAACCTCCTTCATCACAGCAAATTTAGATGATACACCCGCAGACTGTTTCTCCCGATTTGAATCTATTTCTTTTTCGAGGTTATTGAGGAATGCTTCATTCTCATCCAACAAACGAGTCCGACACTCAATCATATCCTCCACATTGGCCAGAACTTCACCCGCAGCATCACGGACGTCACCCAGTACTTGGCGGCGATTGGGAGAACTAGTGACCACCTCGGAGATATATTTCTCAAGGCTTGGATAGCCACTTTCCCGCCACAAACTCTCACTGAATGGCATCTCTGATTTTGCCTGAATAGCTAGCTTGCCCGATACAGGATAAATAGGCAAAGCACGACCAATGCGCTTCCGGCAAAGATCACGCATATGGCCCAAAATAACATCCAAGTCGCCCTGCTCTCTGAGATCTGCTTGCTGTAGAATAAAGATCGATTTCTCGATCATTTCGCTATTCTGCTTGCTAATAAAATCCCATGTGGAAGCCCCCCATGGATTGCTTGCGGGAAACACCCAAAAAATGAGATCTGATACAGGTAAAAATCGATCTGTAATGGCTTGGTGCCCTTGAACGACCGAATTAGTTCCAGGCGTATCGACCAAATTAAAATCCATCAAAAAATCAACAGGGCGAAAACGCTCCTCTAAAATTGGGGTGACCTCTTCATCAGCATCTTGCTCTGCATATCGATACCACTGCACCCGATCTGTCTCAGGCAAAACATTGGTTTTACAAATATCCTCACCAAACAGGCCATTCAGTAATGAGGACTTGCCCGCATTAACCTCACCGCATACCACGAACAAAAAAGGATTCTTCAAGCCCTTGGTAATATCATTATCCATCAAGGGCTTCTTCTTGGCACCAGTTTTATCGGCCAAAGCCAACACACGAACTACAACGTCTGTCAGACGCTTACGAGTCGTGAAATAATCATCCCCAAACATGATGGAAGTCATTAAGTATGCCTGATGACAAAATGCAATACAACTTAAAGAGGCTTAACCGCAAAAGGGTGATTTAATCAATTTCTGGAGGCTACCACTCGGGCCTGATTCGAAGTGCCCACTTTCTTTGTTCCAGCCGCTGACGACGCAACTATGGCGCCAATTGGTTTTTTCAGCATCGCCCCAGAGGATGTTGCGTTAACGCTGAGCAACTGAGACACAGTAACAAACTGAAAGCCGCGCTCGAGAAGCCCATCCAAGGTCTTAGGCATAGCATCAACGGTTGGCTTGTGTAAATCGTGAGCCAAGACAATGGAGCCATTCCTTGTTTTTTCAAGGATTCTTGAGGTAACTACTGAAACCCCCGGTCGTCGCCAGTCCATTGGATCCACATTCCACATAATAGTTGGATAACCATACTCCTTATGGATCCAAGCACGTTGACTCTCTCGGAGCGCACCGTATGGCGGACGCATCGTGCGGGGCTCAACTCCACAGGCTGATATAATGACATCGCGAGTGCGATCCATTTCTAATCGCACAGATGCATTACTCAGACTTGTGAGATTACGATGAGTCCAAGTGTGGTTTCCGATCTCGTGGCCTTCGGCAACAATACGCCTTACAATGTGTGGATACAAATTTACGTTACGACCTACCACATAAAATGTCGCCTTGATGTTACGCTCACGCAGCATGTCCAGGAGTCTAGGCGTGTTTTGCGGATGAGGTCCGTCATCAAAAGTCATCGCTATATAAGGCAGGTCCGTGCGACCCCGCCGATGACTGACAGCCATGTCCGCAGGAAAAGTGTTTGGCAAATTAATATCGGGGTTTCTTAAGCCAGAACCAAAAAGCGAAGGCGAACGATATCCGCTGTTATACTTAGTTTTTCTGGCCTTATCATTTGCAGAACACGCAACCAACATCATTAGAGCTGACAGGGTGACAAGAATAAACGGACGTTGCGGGATGATCAACATGTTGATGGCAGAGGGTAAGATTAAGTTAAACTTGGTAAATATATGGAGATTATGAAGTATGGAACTTTGTGACATTTGACGACAACAATGTAAACATTACTGCGACATTTATAGACTATATAGCATTGCAAGCTGGTTGTGAAGCGACTTATTCAAATGATGATGATGATCCAGCTCTATTCTCACCGGCTTATTGAACGCCCCCCTTGGCTAGAAATCTGATTAGTTTAACGAATATTTTCCGCATTTCGCTATTGCAAAGTATTACAAGTCATCGTAGTTACACGCCCGTCAGAAAATATCAGTTTCTCACTTTTGATATTTTCTACAAAACAGCCCTATAGTGTAATTGGTAACACACCGGATTTTGATTCCGTATTTCCAGGTTCGAGTCCTGGTAGGGCTACTTTTCTCATAGTCTGCGCTTCGGCAATTACTCGCAAGCCGATCCGAATGATTTTCATGGTTTTGAGTGGCCACCTCAATACACGCCAGTCTGATATAATCAGCGACCACCGTCACATCTTTAAAAAATAGTCTTGGCATACGCTCGGCGGAATCTAAATTTTGCATGTTGATTAAAGGTTGCATGATGAACACGCAATGCACCTAGGGCAACACTCATACATGCTTTCGTCGAAAAGACGATTGACTACCAGACTAGCGCACCATGGCACATATTGATATCTACTTTGAAACGATGCTTGAAAATAAAGCATCTGACTTACACCTATCCACAGGTAACGCCCCTATCATTCGAATCAATGGCGAATTAGAGCGGCTGAACGCGCCTCCCTTAGTTCATGAGGAATTACTCACTATGCTGAGAGAAATTTGCCCTGAGGAGAAAATGGCACATTTTGAGGAAACTGGTGATGTTGATTTTGGTTATGAACTACCGGGCAAGGCACGATTTCGCGCAAACTTCTTCAACCAAAAAGAGGGCGTCGCCGCCGTATTCAGGACGATCCCCTCGGAGGTGCTGACGGCCGAGCAGCTTGGCCTGCCTGAAATCTGCCAGAAATTTGCAAAACTAACAAAAGGCCTCGTCCTTGTAACTGGGCCTACTGGTTCTGGTAAATCAACTACCCTTGCTGCGATTATCGACTACGCCAACAAGATTCGCGCAGATCATATTCTTACTGTTGAAGACCCCATCGAATTCGTCCACAAGTCCGTCAAGGCTCTCATCAATCACCGTGAAGTGGGTCTGCACACAGAATCATTTGGAAGTGCACTCAAAGGAGCTCTACGTGAGGATCCTGATATCATTCTCGTTGGTGAGATGCGAGACTTAGAGACCATAACCCTAGCATTAGAGGCAGCTGCTACTGGGCACCTGGTCTTTGGAACCTTGCATACCCCTAGTGCAGCCAAGACTATCGACCGAATCATTGACGTATTTCCTGCAGGTCAGCAAAACCAGATCAGGACAACTCTCTCCGAATCTATCAAAGGCGTCATCGCTCAGAATCTCTTTAAACGTGTAGACAAACCAGGGCGGGTTGCCGCGCTTGAAATTCTTGTGGTCGACACGCCCATCGCCAACATGATTCGTGAGGAAAAAACGTATCAAATCCCCGGCATGATCGAGGTAGGGCAACGTAAGGGTAACGTGCCCCTTGACGAGGCCATTATGAAGCACTTGGAAGCTGGGCGTATTAGTCCCGATGAAGCATTTGAAAAGTGCATTGATAAAAAACGCTTCTTACCATTCCTGACTCGAGAGCCTGAGCCATGGGAATTGTAATATTCGCAATAACCCACGCACACAAATCATCAATTTACACCATAATATATTCACCCTGACTACAACATGAAGCATATCTAAATTCTCTAGACTAATCGCCAGACTCAGTATTCCCCCCTCAAACATAACATGGCACTCATTGATACTTATTTTGAAACGATGCTTGAAAACAAAGCATCTGACTTGCACCTATCAACAGGCAACGCCCCCATCATACGTATCAACGGAGAACTTGTGAGGCTTGAAGCAGAGCCACTGGTACATGAGGAATTATTAAATCTACTCAAAGAGATCTGCCCTGAGGATAAAATGGCACACTTCCAGAAAACTGGAGATGTTGATTTTGCATACGAACTTCCAGAAAGGGCTCGATTTCGAGCCAACTACTTCAACCATAAAGATGGGCCAGCTGCAGTTTTTCGTACTATCCCCTCCGAAATCCTTACATCTGAGCAGCTTGGCTTACCCGATATTTGCCAAAAGTTTGCGAAACTATCCAAGGGACTTGTTCTAGTAACAGGCCCCACAGGGTCGGGCAAGTCAACCACACTTGCGGCCATTATCGACTACGCCAATAAGGCACGCACTGATCATATTCTCACCGTTGAGGATCCTATTGAATTCTCGCACCAATCCAAAGAGTCCTTAATCAACCACCGAGAAGTGGGTCAACACACGGAATCATTTGCAACCGCGCTTCGTGCAGCCTCACGTGAAGATCCAGGTATCATATTGGTGGGTGAGATGCGTGATCTTGAGACGATCAACCTAGCTCTGGAGGCTTCAGCAACAGGTTATCTTGTTTTCGGCACATTACATACACCTAGTGCAGCCAAAACCATCGACCGAATCATTGACGTATTCCCAGCAAGTCAGCAAA
>JBNABE010000128.1:0-5527 GCA_049631945.1 Akkermansiaceae bacterium | reverse complement strand
GAGACTTGCTGCGGTTTTTTGTAGCCTCGGGGTGACGAAGCTGCGTTTGACTGGAGGTGAGCCACTGCTTCGCCGCGGTCTGGTCGATCTGGTTCGTATGTTGGCTGAAATTCCGGGTAAGCATGACCTAGCGATGACGACCAATGGCAGTGCTCTGGCTCGCTATGCCAAAAAACTTAAAACGGCTGGTCTGGAGCGGGTGACGATTTCCATGGATGCCTTGGATCCTGAAACCTTCGTGCGCATGAATGGCAGCGGTGCATCTCCCGGCCGCGTGATCGAGGGAATCGACGCGGCTCTTGAACATGGACTAAAGGTGAAGATCAACAGCGTGATTCAGCGGGGTGTGAATGAGGATCAGATCGTTGCTCTGGCTACATTTGGTCGGAGGCGTGGTATAACGATGCGCTTCATCGAATACATGGATACGGGAAATACGAATGGTTGGAAGCTATCTGACGTGGTGCCTTACACTGAGATGTTGCAGGCTATTCGCCAGCACTATCCTCTAGAGGCGATTCCGCCAAATTACACCGGAGAAACGGCAAAGAGATTTGGTTACCAAGATCTGGCTGCTCAGGAAGTAGGTTTCATCAGTTCGGTGAGCAAACCGTTTTGTGGTGATTGCAATCGGGCGAGGCTCTCCTCAGATGGCCAGATTTTCACCTGTCTTTTCGCGTCACATGGGCACGACTTAAAAACATTACTGCGTGGTGGTGCCAGCGACGATGAAATCGCTGAAGTTATTCGTAGTGTTTGGGCGGCCAGAGACGATCGTTACTCCGAGTTGAGGAGTGCCATCGGTGGCGCAAAGGCAAAACCCGAGATGTCTTATATCGGGGGTTAGTTTACTGTTTGAAGAATTGGCTCAATCAAGCATGATCTAAGCAATGACCGTTACCCTGAAACACCTCTTTATATCGCCCGGCCATAATTACTATGGCAGGCATGGCAAGGGGGCGATGGATTTCCCGATTGAAGCAGTTGAGCGGATTCATTGCGTGGCGGGAAGGGGCATCGAGGGAGATCGGTTTTTTGATTACAAACCCGATTACAAGGGGCAGATCACTTTTTTTGACTGGAAGGTTTATGAACAGGTGCGGGACGAGGTTGTGAAGGGAGAGCTGGATCCGATGGCATTCCGTAGGAATGTGATACTGGAGGGAGTTGATTTGAATGAGCTCATCGACAAGCGTTTTACCCTAGGTGGCCTTGAGCTTACAGGCTCATGTGAGTGCAGCCCGTGTTATTGGATGGATCAGGCCTGTGCTCCTGGAACCCATGAGTTTTTGAAAGGGCAGGGTGGTTTGCGAGCGAGGATTGTGAAGGGGGGGGAGTTGGTGATGGGCGAGTGTAAGCTTGAGATTGTTGGGGAATTAAAACCACGCAAAGATACCGATGTGTGAGGAGTCGACAAAGTTTCAAATTACCAAACAGCTTGGTGATAAACGTCAGCGGGTTGAGGACTCTGTGGCCTCTGAGGAGCCATTGCAAATCACAGTGGATGGCACGCCGGTCGCGGTAGTGATGAGAACACCCGGAGATGACGAGGATCTGGTAATGGGGTTTTTGCTGACTGAGGGCCTGGTAAATTCCCCCGATGAGGTGAGTCGCATTGACCTCGAAGCCAAGCGTAACCACGCGCTTGTTTTTCTAGCTGACGATGTGGTGCTGGATCACGAGAAGCTGAGCCGCAATCTTTTCAGTGCCTCTTCTTGTGGGATATGCGGCAAGGCAAGCATTGATTCGATCCAACAAAACGCGTTGCCGATTGAGAGCGATTTTAGTATTTCGACAAAGACGGTATTGAGTCTGCCTGATACTCTCAGGGATGAGCAGGAGGTGTTTGCCAACACTGGTGGCTTACATGCAGCGGCTTTGTTTACCCTGGATGGAGAGCTGCTGGTTTTGCGGGAAGATATAGGCAGGCACAATGCCGTCGATAAAGTCATCGGTTGGGCGGCGATGGGAGAGCTAGATCTTGCCAGGATCTTGCTGCAGGTATCCGGGCGGGTGTCATTCGAGGTGATGCAAAAGGCCTTGATGGCTCGCATTCCAGTAGTGTCAGCGATTTCAGCTCCTTCGTCACTGGCGGTCGAGTTCGCCCGCGAGAGCGGCCAGACGCTGATCGGATTTTTGCGCCCCCCGAAATTTAATATTTATTCAGGGGATGAGCGTGTCACTAGCTAACTGGGGAGGCTTAGTCCCGCGACATGAAGATGCGCAGGATATACCAGAACATGAGGGCGACACTAGCGAAGAGACCTAGAGAAGCTGCGACATACTGGTTGGTGTTGTAATGGTGAATGATGTTGCTCGTGCTGTAGAGAACTGAGCCTGCAGCAAATAGCACCATGATCACTGAAAACCAAAATCCTAAAGTGATGAAGCTGGGGAAGATGATCGCAACGACGATCACACCCAAGGCTATAAAGCCACCGATTTTGAGAAAGCCGCCAAGGAAGGAGAAGTCTTTCTTTGTCGTGAAGGCGACGAAGGTAAGCCCAGCAAAGAGTAGACCTGTAACACCGCCGGCCTTGATGATCAGGGTTGCATCCCCGGTCATGTTTTTGGCAAGAAGCAGTAGCGGTAAAAAGATAAGGGCCTCGATAAAGACATAAAATCCAAGGCCCATGTATTGGACGTTTGTACTTGTTGAGCTCATAGCCCACTTATTGGCAAAGTGAGAGGCAAACATAAAAGCTCCGATTACGATAAGCCAGCTGTAGCTACTGGAGCCAAGCAGGCCGAAAACTTTTTGCTCGATACCGGGGATGGAGAATAGCAGAGCCTCTAGTAACGCGAATGCAGCAATGGCCCCAGCCAGGTGGGCGTATGTTTTACGAATGAACTCAGCGCGTACGTCGACGGACTGAGATGCAACAGTGTATGGGTTGGCGTATGAGTTAGCGTAAGAGTTGTCCATGCGCGAAGTATAGCCTCAAAATACGACTAAGCTAGAGGTTTTTGTGACCTACATTCCCATCTCATGTTTGTGCGTGATAGACTCTAACATGGAGGTGTTGGTTTTATGATGGCGTAGCTCTTCTTCAAGACGGAGCGCATCGTTGCGGGATAAATGTCCACTGCACCATTCCATTTGCCATGGTTTGAATGCCTTGGTGCCTTTGAACTGGCCCTTGTTGTGGGCTGAGTGTTCGGCTTGTGCATCCTCTGCCTTGCCGATGAAACGGCGGTTCATACGGTTTTTGAGAATATAAACTTGGTAAGTTTTTTGAGACATGATTAAGAGCTGTTTTTGATGCTGATTTCTATCGACTTGCTGGTCGGTGTGTTGCTCTCCAGTGCAGTTGAGCGTAGTGGGATCAGAGGATTGACCTCGGGAAAGTAAGCTGCTGCGCTACCTTTGGGAATATCATATGGAATAGCATAGAATTTTTCTACTTTTCTTTCACCGTCATACCAGTAGCTGGTGATGTCGACTAGCGAAACTGGAGTAATGTCATGGGCTTTCATGTCATCAGGATTGAGAAAAATAATGCGCCTGCCCATGCCAATACCACGGTAGCGATCGTTGAGGCCATAGATGGTGGTGTTGTACTGATCATGGCTTCGTAGGCTTTGCAGAATGAGCCTGCCTTGAGCGACTTGAATTTGATCAACATTAGTGGCGCTGAATTCGGCCTTGCCTGATGGGGTATCCCAGATTCTTTGTTTTGCTGTATTAGGGAGATAAAATCCACTGGGTTGTCTGACTTGTTGATTGAATGCGCTAAATCCAGGGATCACTTTTTCGATCAAATCTCTGATCCTGTCGTAGTCACCGACAAGCCAGCGCCAGTTGATTTTCTCAGAATTACCAACGGTTGCCTCGGCAAGTCGAGCGATGATGTCAGGCTCGCTGAGTAACTCAGCGGCGGCTGGCTTGAGCTTGCCTTGCGACATGTGGACGATGCTCATTGAGTTCTCGCAAGTTACAAACTGGTCGCCTTCACTCTGAGTATCGCGTTCGCTTCGGCCGAGGCAGGGTAGGATGAGCGCGGTTTTCCCAGTGACCAGATGGCTACGGTTGAGCTTAGTGGAGACGTGGCAGGTGAGTGAGCAGTTTGAGAGAGCCTCGCCAGTGAAGTAGGTGTCCGGAGATGCTTGTAGGAAGTTGCCGCCAAGAGCAAAGAACACCTTGGCTTCGCCATTATGCATCGCGAGAATGGACTCGACGGTATCATAGCCATGCTTGCGTGGGCAGGTGATGTCAAACTCTCGATCGAGGGCGGCGAGGAAAGCTTCGGGCATTTTCTCGTAGATGCCCACGGTGCGGTCACCCTGAACATTGCTGTGACCGCGCACGGGACATAGCCCAGCACCTGGTCTGCCAATGGCACCCAAAAGAAGATGGATATTGGTAATCTCGCGGATGGTGGCAACCGCATTGCGGTGCTGTGTGATGCCCATCGCCCAGCAAGTGATGAGTTTGCGTTCACCACGTAAGATGGTGTCGGTAAGTTGTTGAATCTCCTTTTTGCTAATGCCTGACAGAATGGTGAGTTCTTCCCAGTTGGCATGCTCGCATTGATCACGGTAAGCTTCGATGCCATGGGTGTGCTCATTGATAAAGAGAGTATCGAGCTCATCACGCTCAAGTATGTCTTTGCCGAGGGCACGGAGAAGAGCAAGGTCGCCATTCAGCTTTACTTGCAAATACTGTGATGCCAGCGGCGTGGATTTACCCAGGATGCCCGACACTTTCTGCGGGTGGGCAAAGCCGACCAGTCCCGCTTCTTTGAGTGGGTTGATAGCGATGATCTGAGCGTCATTCTCAACGGCTTTTTCTAGGGCAGATAGCATGCGCGGGTGATTGGTGCCGGGATTCTGGCCAATACAGATGATCGTCTCCGCCTCGTAAAGATCCTCAAGGGTGACGGTGCCTTTGCCGACTCCGACGGATTGTTTCATGGCAGTGCCACTCGATTCGTGGCACATGTTTGAGCAATCGGGCAGGTTATTGGTGCCGAAGGTGCGGGCAAAAAGCTGATAGAGGAACGCGGCTTCATTGCTAGTGCGTCCAGAGGTGTAGAATGCTGCCTGATCAGGGTGGTCGAGAGCATTGAGCTCAATGCCGATAAGCTGAAAGGCCTCGTCCCATGTGATAGGCTGATAGTGAGACTGGCCCTCGCGCAGAACCATTGGTTCCGTAATACGTCCTTGTTGGTCGTGCCAGTGGTCGCTTTGGGCTAATAAATGATCGATGCTGTGCTTGCGGAAAAAGTCACGGCCGATCTGTCTTGTGGTGGCCTCAGAAGCGACTGCCTTGGCGCCGTTCTCACAAAATTCCGAAACTGCACGGTGGTCATCGGGGTCTGGCCAAGCGCAGCTTGGGCAATCAAAGCCGTCGGTTTGGTTGAGCTCAAGCAGGGCTTTGGTGCCGCGGATAGGGCCTGCTGTTTTCATCACATGCTTGAGTGCTGACGCCACTGCTGGAGTCCCCCCTGCGTGCGACTTGGCGTCCTTTCTCCTTGGCGCCGTTCTCACAAAATTCCGAAACTGCACGGTGGTCATCGGGGTCTGG
>JBNABE010000127.1:0-5720 GCA_049631945.1 Akkermansiaceae bacterium | reverse complement strand
GATGCTCCTGAATTTCAGGAACGTATGGCTTCATTTAACAGCGAAGAATCTACTAACGGGATCACTGGCATGTGGGAAAAGTTGAGCTACCGTGCTGAACAACAGCCTTTCTTGCTGGTAGCGAGTATCATTTTTGTATGCGCGATTGTGCACACCTTCTTTGCGGTGCCGATTACGAAATATGCGCACAAGGTGCAACATGATCATGATGCAGATATACGACGTCAGAAAAGCGCGGAGGGGGAGCCTGCCACGGCCAAGGATATGGTTAGTTTTAAGGCGACGATGCTGCATTTTTTGGGCGAGATTGAGGCGATTTTTGGCATTTGGGTCATAGCTTTGATGGGCGCGATCATCGGTTTTTATGATGTGGAGGCGGTGAAGAGCTACATCGCGAGGGTTAACTTTACTGAGCCTATGTTTGTGGTCATCATCATGGCGCTTGCTTCAACAAGACCTGTGTTGCGCTTTGCTGAAAATGCATTGAGCTTCTTTGCTCGGTTCGGCAAAGAGACACCTGCTGCTTGGTGGCTATCGATTCTTATTGTAGCACCTATTCTGGGTTCCTTCATCACAGAGCCGGGGGCAATGACAATTGCGGCTATGCTGTTGGCTAAAAAGTTCTACAAGTTGAAGCCCAGCCCCAGACTAGCATACGGCACTCTTGGTCTATTGTTTGTGAATATCTCCGTTGGTGGTGTGCTGACAAATTTTGCAGCTCCCCCGGTGCTTATGGTAGCAGGTCCGGATAAGTGGGATCTTACCACGATGGAGATGCTGATGCACTTTGGAGGCAAGGCTGTGATAGGTATTCTAATTTCAAGTGGGTTATTCTTTGCTTTTTTCCGTAATGAGCTACGTGCTCTCTCTGCAAAGCTTGAAGATCACGATGGTGATGGTCAGGGTGATTTGAGTCATGATCATGATCGTCCTATTCCGCTCTGGGTGACGATCACTCATTTGATGTTCATGGGCTGGACGGTTTTCTTTGCTCACACTCCAGCGCTTTTCATCGGAGGTTTCTTGTTCTTCTTGGCATTCCGCCAGGCAACCGAACATCACCAGTTTGATATCCAGTTGCGTGGACCGATTCTTGTTGGTTTCTTCCTTGCGGGCTTGGTGATCCATGGTGGCCTACAGGGCTGGTGGTTGGCTCCTATCATCACCAGTCTCAGTGAACTGCCGCTCTTTGTCGGTTCTGTGGTGTTGACATCTTTCAATGACAATGCAGCGATTACGTTTCTTGCAAGTCAAGTCGATGGCCTTGGTGCTAGCTTAAAGTATGCAGTGCTCGCGGGTGCTGTCTGCGGGGGTGGTCTCACTGTGATCGCCAACGCGCCTAACCCTGCAGGCCAGGCCCTATTAAGCCGCTTCTTTGGTGACGGTGTTTCACCAGGTAAGCTTATGCTGGGTGCGCTCGTGCCAACCATCATTGTGTCCGCCGTGATGTTGCTTTTCCCTGATCCTAACAAAGATGCTATTTTTGACAAAGAGGAGGCTGCTCCTAAGATAGAGGTGTCAGTTGAAAAAGCTCAGCATTAGCCGTATTGAAGCATGTTTACTGGATTGATAGAAGCGACAGGTAAGGTGCGCTCCATTGTTTTTGATGGTGATCAAGCACGGCTGACAGTCGCTATTCCATTTGCCGGTGAGCTAGAGGATGGTGAGTCTGTCGCTGTCAATGGCTGCTGCCTCACGGTGACAGTGCATGATGATCAGACCGCTTGTTTTGATGTGCTCAAGCAGACGCTTGATGTTACTTCGCTAGGTGAGCTAAGTGAAGGGAGCTTGGTTAATCTTGAGAGGGCGATGCTTGCTGGAGGCCGCTTTGGTGGCCACTTCGTCCAAGGGCATGTTGATGCGACGGGGGAGATTGTTGACCTCTCTGAGTACGGGCAAGATCATCGGTTGGAAATTTCTTTGCCTAGTGATATTCAGATACTGTGTATCGACAAGGGGTCTCTGGCCATCGACGGCATCTCCCTGACCATTGCCGAGCTTAAAGCAGATAGCGCGGTATTCTGGATTATACCACACACGATGCAGGAGACTCGCCTTAGTGATGCCCAAGTTGGGCAAAAGGTGAACTTAGAGGCAGACGTGATTGCCAAGCATGTGGCCAAGCTGATGGAGGGAAGACAGGGTTAGTTCCTGCCATGCAAAGTAGTTATTGAGTGCTTGCTACTTTGAGTATCTGCGTAGCTCAAAAGTCTCATAGCTTTCCTCCGTGGTTACATGGGGGAATTGTTGCTCAAAGGCTGGCAGATAAGTGTCGCCCGAATAACTCTTATAAATATGAGAGACTAATAGCTCGTCAGTGATGGGTAGGAAAACATCGTAAACCTGGGCCCCTCCGATAATGTATACTTGGGGGTCGATAAGCTGAATCGTTTTTAGCTCATCAGGGCTGTTTATAACCTCGGCTCCGGGAGCTGACCAATGAGTGTCACGGGTGAGAACAATGCTCTGGCGATTCGGTAATGGTCTGCCAATGGAGTCCCAAGTCTTGCGCCCCATTACGATGGGGTGGCCTGTGGTATGGCGCTTGAAGAGCTTGAGGTCTTCGGGAAGGTGCCATGGTAAGCCACCGTCTTTGCCTATGACGCGGTCTGCAGTCATGGCGACGATGGCGGTGAGCTTGATGTTGTCAGCCAAGGGTCTAGCTTTGGTTGTTGATTTGGTGAAAGTGCCTGCAGCAGAGGGCTGATGAGCTTATGGCTCCTTCTTGTTGAAGTCGTTCAGGTTAATGAGTGGGATAGAGTTTGCTCCGAGTGTAGCACGAGGCACGCTGCCATCCCATTTTTCAACAGCTCTAAGTTGGAGTATTTCTGGGTTTTTACGAAGTGCTTCACCTTCGATGTTGATAGCTTCCGCTTGAGCCTTGGCCTGAGCTGTAATTTCGTAGGCTTTGGCATCTGCAAGCTCACGGCGTTTCGCGGCTTCTTCGATGGCGGCTAGTTTTTCTGCTTTGGCAGCTACTTGTTTACCTTCTTGCTCGGTGGTATATCGTTTAAGCTCTTCAATCTGACGCTCTGCAAGTTGCTTCTGGCGCTTCTTGTCTTCAACACCTTGAACAATCATTCTAGGGAGATCAAAGCGACGCAATAGAACTTCTTCCACGAGAATGCCTTTGTCTGCTAAGTTAACGAGGCCTTCGAGAATGCGACTCTGCATTGATACTTGAATTTCGTCTTGATAGAAATCCTCAGCATTTTCTATGCCTTTTCCTGCTTCACGAATCAGGGAGCGTAGTTTGGGAGTCAGGTGTACTGTCTCTAGAGCTGCAGCATCTCCGGTGTCTTGGACTGCTTCAGCTGCCTGATTGCGGTCGACCCTCCATTTGACAGTAACATCAACTTCTGTGGTGAGTTGGTCTTGAGAGGGGACTCCAACGTCAATGAGGGTAAGCTCTTTGTTTCGACAATCGATTTTCTGAATTTTTTTCAGTGGGTTAATGATGTGAAAACCCTCGGGGAGCTCTGTGGTATCAACCTTGCCAAACAGGCTGGCCACTCCTACGTGACCTGCTGGAATAGTGGTAAATGGGGTCAGTGCTGCGAAGAGGGAAATGATGATGAAGAATGGGATAACCAACTTGCCAATCCATTTGGCTTTGCGAATACTGGCGTCGTCGATGTTGATGGTGTTTTGACTCATAGAGTTGTTTAATTAGTAGTGTTTGTGATCAGTGATGAATGTGTGATTGTTGCAGGTGTTGATGCTATACAGAAACAGCTGCTTTGATGTGTGGATCAGGGTTGTAGTCGCGTAGCTCGAAGTCGTCAAAGGTGAACGCGTGTATGTCATTGATTTCCGGATTTACCCACATGGTTGGTAATGTTTTTGGTGTTCGGGTCAACTGGAGCTCCGCTTGGTCAATGTGGTTGCTGTAGAGGTGAAGGTCGCCGAAAGTGTGGACAAAGTCGCGAGCCTCATAGCCGCATACCTGAGCAACCATCATGGTGAGTAATGCATAAGATGCGATGTTGAAGGGAACTCCGAGAAAGAGGTCGGCACTGCGTTGGTAGAGCTGGCAGGAGAGGCCGGGACGCTCTGAGTCAATATCATGCACGTAGAACTGGAACAGCATGTGACAGGGGGGGAGCGCCATTTTATCAACTTTGCCGACATTCCATGCAGAAACTAGGTGGCGACGTGAGTGAGGGTTGTTTTTGAGCCCGTCAATGAGACGCTCGATTTGATCGATGATCTCTCCATCGTCACCCTCCCAAGCACGCCATTGTTGACCGTAGACGGGGCCGAGTTCCCCATTTTCGTCAGCCCACTCATCCCAGATGCGAACGCCATTTTCTTTAAGATAGGCAATGTTTGTCTCTCCTTTGAGGAACCAGAGCAGCTCATGAATGATCGAGCGGAGGTGGAGTTTCTTTGTGGTGAGACATGGAAAGCCCTCACGCAGATCAAAGCGCGCTTGGCGACCAAAGACGGAGATGGTGCCAGTGCCTGTACGGTCTGTGCGGGACTCACCGTTTTCAAGAACGTCTCTGAGTAGATCGAGATACTGCTGCATGGATGGAGATTGGAGGCTTGAGATTTAATATTCAAGATGAATCAGTCGTCAGGGATAGCTTTAGCCTATGAGATGCGAACACAAAGTGATGATGGAAAAATGAGAGCTTTCCAAATTGCAACTATACTCAATTTAGAAGATAATGTGTTTCCGTGCATCGAACCTCTTTTAACTCTAGGCTGTGTTGGCATTTGATGAACCTGGTTAAGGTGGGTGTTGGACTTGCCGCTGTTGCCAGTCTGCTGGCATTTGGTGCGCGATGGCATTGGTTGATGGATACTTTAGCCAATTTTAGGGTTCAATATGCTTTGTATTTGGTTGTTGCTACAGTGCTTTTTTTGTTTTGCCGTAATTTTCGATGGCTCGGTATTTCGATTGTAGCTGCAGCTCTTAATCTGTGGATTATTTCCCCATATGTGATGCCCTTGTCTAGTGCGTTGGAGAGAACGGAGGAACCGGGGGTGGCGTTTCGATTGTTGAATATCAATGTGCTTTCGAGTAATCGGCGCTGTGATGAGGTAGAGAATTATCTGCGAGCGGTTGATGCTGATTTTGTTTTCGTCATGGAGGTTAGTCCATATTGGAAGCAGTGTTTAGATAACTTACGAGATATCTATCCACACCAACAAAACGAAATTCAATCAGGTAATTTTGGTATATCTTTATTGAGTAAAACACCCTTTGAGCAAGTCGCGATTCCTGAATATACGCCCCTGATCCCGTCGATTGATGCTCAAGTATTCGTTGGGTCGAAGAAGCTGCGGCTGATAGCTACTCACCCGTATCCACCGATCAACGGTAAGGTGAGTCATATGCGCAATAGGCACATGCAAAAATTAGCTGAAAGCGTTTTGGCTGACAAAAATAAGACCAACACGATTGTGGCAGGTGACTTCAATATGACGCCGTGGTCACCGCATTTCAGAGACTTTTTGTTATCGGCACAGCTTGAGGATAGTGCAAAGGGCCGAGGCCTGGAGCCTACCTGGTATGCGCTACCCACGTTTTGTTTTGGTATTTCAATTGATCATATATGTTTCAGCAAGGAGTTGCGAGTTGACGCGCGTGGAGTAGGCCCTGACTTGGGCTCTGATCACCGTGCTGTTTGGGCTGACTTTTGGATAGGGGGTTGAAGCGTTCTTATATATAGCTTGGCATCAGGTCGTGCTTGGGGTATTAATATCTCGGA
>JBNABE010000126.1:0-5740 GCA_049631945.1 Akkermansiaceae bacterium | reverse complement strand
TCAGCTGCAATCAAGAACAGGCTGGCAAGGTTTGGTTGCACAGAGTTTAATCGTAAGGCTCTCATAGAGCACTATTTTCTACACCAGGCTGAAGTAACGAGTTTTTTCGCAGATAAGCCAGATAGACTGCTTGTTGTGGATCTGACACGTGCTACTTCATGGCAGCCGATCTGTTCCTTTCTGGGTATCCAAGAACCATCAATTCCTTTTCCCCATGAACACTGAAGATTCTTACGAGATGGAGCGAGATACGACCGAAGAATTATTGGTAGGGCGTCCGAATCTAGGTAATCACGATATTTTTTTGAGCAAAACAGAAGAAATCTTGAAGCGTCGATGGCTTACCAATAATGGTAGAAACGTTCAAGATTTGGAAAAAAAGCTTTGTAGTTATCTGGGGGTTCGACACTGCATACCAGTTTGCAATGCCACTGTGGGTTTACAGTTATGCGTGCATGCTTTCGGTCTGACTGGTGAAGTGGTCACAACCCCCTATACTTTTGTTGCAACTGCGCATGCACTTCAATGGGAGGGTATACGCCCGGTTTTTGCTGACATAGAGTTATCAACACACAATCTAGATCCTCAGGCTGTCGAGGCTGCCATCACGGCTCATACTACAGCGATACTGGGTGTTCATGTATGGGGAAGGCCCTGTGTACCCGAAGCCCTTCAAGAAATTGCAGACCGGCACAAAATACCACTGATGTTTGACGCTGCTCATGCATTTGGCTGCTCTCATAACGGCCGCATGATAGGTAATTTTGGTAATTGTGAAGTGTTTAGCTTCCATGCGACAAAGTTTTTTAATACGTTTGAGGGTGGCGCTATAGCCACGAATGATGATGATTTGGCAGCCAAAATACGACTGATGAAAAATTTTGGTTTTTCAGGTATGGACAACGTTGTTCACTTAGGAACTAACGCAAAAATGTCAGAGATTCACGCCGCAATGGGCTTGGCTTGTTATGATGTGATCGATAATATACTGACCACTAATAAGGCTCATTATAACCATTATCGTAAGCGTCTCAGTAGTTTGCCAGGTATCCGTTTCTGTAACTATGACGATGTGGAGAAGAGTAATTATCAATATATAGTTATAGAAATTGATAATGATGATTGTGCTATTGGCCGAGACTCTCTCATGAATCACCTTCATGCATCAGGTGTCATGGCAAGGCGCTACTTCTATCCTGGATGCCATAATATGGAGCCATACATGTCTCTCTATTCGGATAAACAGAAGAAGGTTCCCATGACTGATAAATTGACATCTCGCACTCTCATCCTTCCTACAGGCACAGCCTTGACTGCTGATGATGTTGATCGAGTGTGTGACTGTATCGAGGCTGCCATTATTTAAATGATGCGATTCTAGATAGTCATTCACTTAAAAAACTGGCCTTAGCTTCTAAGATTCTGGCAATTAAAGTACAGATGCTAAAACTTCTAAACAAAAAAAACGCCGAAGAACTAATCGAAAACTTCAGTGTTGAAATTTCATCATCGGAGCTTAATGATAGACCGCTTGTCAGTGTCTGCATTATAACTTTTAATCATCTGCTATTCATCGAGGCCTTACTCGACAGTGTATTGAGCCAGAGGACTGAATTTTCTATCGAAATTTTGATTGGTGATGATGCATCTACAGATGGATCCTCAGAAATCATAGATCGCTATCAGCGAGATTACCCCGACAAGATTCGCATACTCAGATCAACTGAAAACCTTTTTAATCGCGCTGGAAACCCTCGCTTGGTACAAATCCGAAATTTTCGAGCAGCCCGAGGGAAATACGTAGCCATGTTAGATGGGGATGATTTCTGGATAGATGAGTTCAAGTTGCAAAAACAGGTAAACTATCTGGAATCAAATCCAACTTGTGCCGGATGCTTCACGGATTGTCAAATCGTAGATGCCGATGGACAAATAATTGAGCCTCGCCCTTTTTGGGGCAATCAATACCAGAGCAAATACAATCAACAAGACTGCATTTCGAGCCTCACAAGTTCCTACAGTACGGCAACACTTTTGTGGAGGAAGTCCGTCATCAGTAGCGGCATTCCCGGTTATTTCTGGATGGCAGGTAGTGACTTTCTATTAGATATTGTCATTACGGAGCATGGTACACTCGACTACATTCCTGAAGTGACTGCGTGCTACCGGATTCATGATGGAGGGATATGGCAAGGCAGTGTTGGCTGGAGTAACAGTCTAAGTATGATCAAGAGGTTAAGTTTGCTGTATTTAGATCGCAATTTGATTGCCAAACATCAGCGCGCTCTTGATGGCTGTTTTCGGAAATGGTCGTCAATTTATTCTCAGGATCTGTCTCGGGAACACACACCCCTATATGAATCTCTCGCGCACTATCTAACAGCAATAATATTGTTGCGTCCTGTCAAAAAGTCTTCAGTAGCTTGCGCGGAATTAACAACGCTATTCAGACAGCGCTGGCGGGATAACAATGCATCAAGTCGGCCCTTGCCCAAGCGCTTATATCATGTCTTCCAGTTATTCTGTAATTTTTCAGATGTGCGTTGGCTTTGTCTCACAGAGCTTTGCATATCATCGATTAGTTTTTTCAAGAGAAGATTCACACATATCAACAGTCACATCATCATTTGAATGGCTAAATCGTGTGGACAAAAATAAAAAACAATATCGGGGTGGTTAAAAAGCTTTTAAACGCTTTACAGTGCACACATGTAGTATGAGTCTGTTACTACGATATTTTGTTCACGTTATTCTAGCAAAGTTTTTATTGAGATAGGTAAAGATGGCCCATCAGCATATAGCTCTGGTAGATTGGCGCTGGCAGGGGCACCACCCAAATTATTTTGTCAATTATGCGGTGGCTATAGCGAAGGCGGGGCATAGAGTCTTGCCATTATGTAGCAACCCTGAGGATTTTTCTTCGCGCCTAGCTATACTTTTATCGAGTAGTTCAAGCCATGAATTGAATACACTCATTGATGATCCTATTCATCTTACGCATCCTAAGCCGTCAAAAATTCGCCCAGCACGATATCGCGGTTTGCATAACGCATGGAGGCGCTTTGTTGGACTGGGAAAACAATTGCGGAATCTTGAAAATGTCAAAGAGGCTAATATTGACATGGTGTTTTTCGCCTGTATCTATGATCACGACTTTGAGTGTTTTCAAAAAGTGGAAAAAAGGTTTGGGTTCTCTTGGTCTGGGCTCTATCTGCATGCCAGATCGTTTCATATGCCTGGTAGCCCAATGCCATACACCGGCGTGATTCCTCGCCCTGAGAAGATTTTTTCATCGAGGTCGATGCGTAGTGTTGCGTTGTTGGACGAGGGGGCTGTAAAGCCTATGAATCAGATAGCGGGAGACAATCCTGTGGTATTACTGCCAGACTTTACAGATGAAGATCTACCTGCCGAGGGTGTCGTTGACGCCTGTCTGGCAAATAAGATCATGAGCTTTGCCCAAGGGCGACCTGTGGTGTGTCTTCTTGGTCATTTGCAAAGAACCAAGGGCATAGATGAATTTACCGCGATAGCTCAAAAGGAATCGATGCGTAATGTTTTTTTCTTCCTTGGAGGCGAAGTGAATTGGACGGAGATAGATGATGCGAGCCGTCGAGAAATACAAAAGGTTTGGGAGAGTGCGGGCAACGTTTTTGCACACCTGCAGCACATTAGCACGGATGTTGAGATGAATGCCATCATCAATATTTCTGATGTCGTCTACGCAGCGTATCGCGATTTTCCCAACAGTAGCAACATATTGACGAAGGCGGCGGTTTTTGAGAAGCCGGTTATAGTCAGCGATGGTTATGTCATGGCGGAAAGAGTGCGTGAATACGGATTGGGCGAGGTCGTTGCTGAGGGTGATCTAGACGAAATATTAGAAGCATTAAACCGTATGTTGGCCAGTGAATACTCTGATGAGTTACGGTCACGGGCTCGCTGGGGGGATTATCAGTTAGTCCATTCAGTAGATCGTCTACCAGAGTGTTTTAAGCACTTGATTGAGGAGCAGGGTAAGCACACATAAGCAAAGATATGTCTAACAAGCAGCTCATCAGTATTGTCATTCCCTGTTACAAGATGGGTAAATACATCGGTCAGGCCTTGGAGTCGATAGGTAAGCAATCCTATACTCATTGGGAAGTGATTGCGGTGGATGACTGCGGGCCGGAAGATGGTACGCAGGCGATCGTTGAGTCCTTTGCGGCAAGTCACCCTGATCACCGGGTTGAGTTCACACGGCTAGAGCAGAATGGTGGTGTGAGCGTGGCTCGTAATGCCGGTATTAAGGCTGCGAAAGCCGAGCTGCTGGCTTTCCTCGATCCAGATGACATCTGGACGCAGGATCACCTCGAGCAACACATGCAGGCTCGTAAGGGTAAAGATGAATCTCTGATAGTAACGGCTAGTAAAGTCGGCATTTTTCAAGATAGGAATGACGATGGGCATATGGATGGTAGTGGCCCACAGGTGGATAAGCTATGGGGCTATTCAGCGTGGGAGCAGAGGGTCTTTCCTTTGTCCCTAGCCATGCGCAATGCCATGAATCCCTCAGCTTCGCTCGTTCCCAAAGCCCTTCTAGAAAGCGTGGGGGGCTTTGATGAGGACCGAGCACTTCAGCATACCGAGGACTGGGATCTTTGGCTTAGACTTGTTGAGGCAGGGGCCGAGTTTGTCTTTGTCAACGAGATGACCGGTTATTACCGTCAGCATGCTGGTGCAGGAACAGCTAACCGGCAAGTCATGGATGAGAGGCTGAGTGCGTTCGCAGAAAAAAACATCGGGAGGATATTGCCCAAATTATCTCTGGTTACCTTTCGCATGTCGAATCGGGTAGAGGGAATCGAAGCCAGATTAGACTGGATACAAAAGAACCCAGTGATGAGAATCTTGTCTTTTTTCCAGAGGTTGATTGGCAAAAAGCAATAGCTGGTAAAGGCCTGATCAAGATACCACTATAACGATGCCTCGAAAAAAACTTTATCGTGTCGACCTTGAGCCCGCCAGGGGTTTGTCGATTTTGATGGTGTTCGGGTTTCACTTGTTGAGCATCATCATCGGTTATCAGAATTTACCGTGGGATGGATGGTTTAGACGCTTACATTTTGATATTGGCTGGAGCATGGTGCCTTTTGTGCCATTGACCTTAGGTTGGCATGGAGTTGCCATTTTTTTTGCGATCTCCGGCTACTGCATCCAATTGTCATGGTTGCAGAGTGAATGCGGATGGTTCAATTATGGAATTCGAAGGTGCGCTCGGCTTTTCCCGACCTATTTTCTATGGCTGATGGTCTTTTCACTGGCTTGCTGGTTCCTGCCGACAGCCTTTCAAATGCGTTGCGATCTGCCGCAATTCTTGTCTCATCTCTTCTTAGTTCATAACTGGTCGAGCAGTACGTTATGGGGGATTAACCCCTCATTCTGGTCGATCGCGGTTGAGGTGCAGCTCTATGCACTGTTGCCGATCCTAGTGTTTTTAGTTAGTAGGTATGGGTGGGGTAAGGCTTTGTTGGTAACAGCTCTGCTGGAAATCGTTTTCCGCCTTCCGTGGGATTGGATCCTAGGCGCCGATATGAGCGCTTATCTGGGAGGCGTAAATGTTTACGGCGTCACCTTTGCCTATTGGTTTTCCTGGAGCATCGGTGCCTGGGTGGCATCCCGCCAGTATGCAGGGGCATCTCAACCACTGGCCAAGGTGCCCTTATTCATAGCTATTGTTTTTGTTTTGGTCTGCTGG
>JBNABE010000125.1:0-5765 GCA_049631945.1 Akkermansiaceae bacterium | reverse complement strand
GGCAGAGGGTGCCTCAAGTGAGGACAAGGCGAGTGAGCTTGCGGCGGAGTTAAATACGGTGATTTTGGGCACGGATGTCATTCCTGCGCTTGTGAAAGGTGAGGTAGCTGATCTCGCTCAGATGAATGCTGCATTTTTCCAACAAAAATTGGCCGATCTTATTGATGTGCTAGATCGCCTAGCTCTCTCCACACTCGATAGTTATTTTGTCCGCATTGTGCGTAATTTTTATCTCGAACTGGGCCTAAGTGGTTTTGAATTGATGGAAGATGACGCAATGTCAGCCGAGCGAATGGCAGTGATGAAGGTTATTTTTTCCCATCGCCAAACCCGAAAGCAAGAGCGAGATAGTTTTATTCAATCATTCAAACAGGCCACATGGGGTGAACAGGAGAACCGTTTGTGTAAGACTTTGGAGGATTTCATTCAAATGCATCAGAACCGTTGGTTGGCCAATCCTGATGCCAATTGCTGGGGTAGTGAGGACGGGCTCTGGCTAGATGGCTGCCCTTACCCAGTGGGAGAGATTAAAGAGCTTGCCCAAGAGCTGCGGCAATTAATGGGCAAGCCACACACGCCTCATGTAACCTACATGAAAGGTTGGCTTAAAGTGTGCGACTTGCTTGAGCAATATCAGCCTGGGGTGCCATTTAAATACAATACTCAGTTGAAACGAGCTCTTCCATTGTGGGACCAATACCATAGAGGTGGTACGATTGAGGAGAAAAATAAATATGAGATATCTCCTGAAATAGGTGCGGTGATAACAAATCTGTTGGGTAGTTATATACGTGCTGAGATTGAAATAAGGATGAAGCATACTCGGGGGCTTTACGCACTGGTTTCAGCATACGAAGAACGCTATCGCGAGCGTGTGCGTAATCGAGGGAAGCTGTGTTTTTCTGATCTTACCATGTTATTGGCGGGCGAGGGAGCGATGCAGATATGGGATGGGGATGATCGAAATCTTATCGATTTTCGACTCGATGCTCGATACGACCACTGGTTGCTGGATGAATTTCAGGATACATCACGGCCACAGTGGCAGGCGATTCACAACTTGATTGATGAGATTATGCAAGATGCCGAGGGACGGCGCTCTGTATTTATTGTCGGGGATGGTAAGCAAAGTATTTACGGATGGCGGGGTGGAGAGCCTCGGTTGTTTAACGAGCTCAAAAAATATTACGGGGATCGGCTCGCAGATTGGGATATGGACCTTTCATATCGTTCGACTCAGCCGGTTCTTGATCTTGCTAACACTGTCTGTGACCTCTCCGATCCAAAGTGGCAGACTGTTTTTCCCTCTTCAGCTCTTGAACAATGGCAATACCATGAGCACGCACCTAATTCCGATGGCCCAGGCCATGCTTTGGTAATTGAGACGGACATGGACTTGAATGCTACTTCCTCAGGGGAGCTATCAGATGCCCGCTATCGTTGCATGGCTGCGATCATTAATAAGGTGAATCCCCTTGAACGAGGTATGAGCTGTGCGATTTTGGTTAGCAAAAATTCGCAAGTTGCCGAAATTGTCCGTTATCTGCGTGAGGAGCCTCATGGCTTACCTGTTGCTTCTGAGTCTGAGGCGTATCTTGCAGATGGACCCATTGGGTCGGTCTTTCTTGATTTGTTCCGCTGGTTGAAGAACCCAAAACATGCATTTGGCTATATGCATGTGTGCTGTAGCCCTCTGAGGCCAATATTGGTTAATATGTCTGGTAGTGGTGATGAACAGGGGCAATGGCAATCGCTTACTCATGCATTAGCGCAGAGGGGGGTTCAACATCTCGTCAGTGAAATTGCAGCGAACTTGCGAAACTCTGAGCAGATTTCTGATTATGGGAATTCGCGCCTCGATGAGATTCAAGCCGCGGCGTCTGACTTTTCCAGTGGAGGAGGGGATTTGGCTGATTGGGTTCAGTTACTTGAGACCCGATCAGTCAAAGAGGCAAGCCACGCTGGTATGATCCAAGTAATGACAGTGCATAAATGCAAGGGCTTGGGCTTTGATATGGTGATCCTTCCGGAGTTGGGTCTTACTGACGAGTTTACCAGCATCAAGCGTGTAAAAACCCTCGAACGCAAGGGGGATATGGGTGCTATTGAATACGTTATCAAAAAACCAACACAGGAAATATGTGGCGCAGATAAAGAGTTATCTAAAATGGTTGATACTTGGGCCGAGGATCAATGTTACGAGAGGTTTTGTAATCTTTATGTAGCACTGACACGTGCTAAAAAAGCCACCTATTGTATTCTTGATCCAGTTAAAGCTGATTGGCAGCCCAAAGCTAAATATAACGATTGGATAAGAGAGGCGACAGCAGGGGGGCGGGAGTATGATCTAAAAATTGAGCAGGAGACATGCAAGGTGCTTTATGAGTCGGGTGATTGGCTCGAATGTGGTTATGTTGATAAACAAGATGAGGCTGATCTTGCCGAAGAGTCATTGTCGCTTCGCGCGCCATCTACCCGCATGAGTCGCATGTTGGCAAGCGAGGTTAAGGTATATCAGGCTGGTGATCTGCTCCGCCAAAGTAAGGGTGCACATTTTGGAGATCTGGTTCACAAGCAATTTGAGCGTATTGCATGGCTGGATGATTTGCCTGAGATGTCAGAAAGAAAGCATTCGAAGTTGGTAGCTGAGTGCTTGCAGGTAGCAGAAATACGTCAGCACTTTGTAAGGCCTGAGAGTGAATGCCAACTTTTGCGTGAGCAGCCGATAGAGACCCAGGAAAATGATCGCTGGATTAGTGGTGTTATTGATCGTGCCGTAATCATGATGGATAATGGCAAGCCTAGCTCTGTCTCGATCATTGATTTTAAGACGGATGAGAAAGAGACTAAGGAGGCGATGAAGTATAAGTATGAATCTCAGCTCCATACATACCGAACTGCTATGCATCGCATTACCGGTGTGCCTGAAGATAGAATCAAATGCTACCTATTAGCAACTTCGCTCAAGCAGATGATCCCAGTCGACTAGCAGCATCCTAGCCTCTAAGAATGGAATGCTATTAGCGCGCAGATGATAATACAGCCCAGTAGTATGAGGGCGCTCGTGCACAGCCAATACCAGCCTTGTTTCGTTCCTCGGCATGCCCACAAGCCTACTGTAAAGCCAAAGACCATGCCCGAAAGATGAGCTGTGTTGGCAATAGCCATCATGCCTCCCCATGATAATGCGAAGCAGAAGGCTTGCCAGATGAGAAGCCAGCGCAGGCTAGTGCCAGTAAAGCCTTCAAGGAAACCGGTGTAACGTGGCCATGCAGCCCACATAAAGCCTCCCATTGCATAGACTACTCCCGAGAATCCAATACCAGGTCCACCAATGAGTAGCTGCAAAGTTGAGCTTACGAAAGCTGCAGAGATAAAGAATACAATGGTTTTGATACTCCCTAAGCCACGTTCCATGAGTGGGCCAAGCCGTACTAACCAAAGCATGTTAAAGATAATGTGCCACAGGTCAATGTGTATACCAGCAGAAGCGATGAGACCCCACCAGCGACCTTCGCAAAGGTCTTGATGCGTAGTGTAGCCAAGAAAATGGGCGAGCTTGTAGCTTGCGATACTGCCAGCGCCGTCCTTATTGACCAAGATGTAAACTACCGCGCACCAGAGAATCACTGAATATGTAACTACCGGAAGTAAGCCTTCGAAGCGTTCATACAATCTTGAGTTGTAGCGTGATCCTGCATCCTCTGGCTCATTGGGAGGAAAGGGAAAGCGTGATGCGAAAGACATGATCGAGTGATTGAGTTAAAGATGAAGCTTAGATAATATTATAGGCAGCCTGGTAACTTGCGCCTTTGATAAATATCGCTTGATACGTAATTATGAAGGTTTAATATCAAAACATGAGCAAAATCATTTACGTATTATCTCTCGCTGCATTTCTTCCCTTGTTTTCATGTGCAGAGAATACAGAGTCCGCGAGAAGGCCTGTAGGACCTCCGTCGGACGAGAGCTATATGCCGTGGAACCGGCCCACTGGCCCTGAGGGAGCTGGGGCACTCAGTATCCTCGATCAGCGCTAGGGGCGTTTGGTAGATTATCGGTGGTAGGGTTCACCTCGCTGGATAGTAGCTATGCGGTAGAGCTGTTCCAGTAATACTAGTAGTGCCAGCTCGTGCTGCAAGGTCAGGGGGGAAAGTGCCCAGACCATGTCTGCCTCGCCACGCAATGATTCTGTGTGACCGTCGGATGCTCCGATGAGGTAGCTGGCTCGTTTCACCCCACGCATCTCCCACTTTTGCAAACGTGAGGTCAGTGAGGTGGTTGTCAAACTCTCACCACGTTCATCGAGGACAATTCGCAATGTTCCTGTGCTTGCTGAATAGAGGCGGTCAGATACATCTTCGCTGTTGCCATCTTTGATGTGCTTGAGCTCATAGGTGCCATACCGAGAGAGCCGCTTCAGATATTCGGCGACACCTGTCTTCGCGTAAGCTAGTGCGGGTTTTCCCGCGGCGATGATTTGGTGCTTCATTTTTAATGTGACTTGTCAGCCCTACTTTGTCACCGCAATCCGCGCGAAGTAGTACTAAACAACGCGCTCAAGAAGCCATGCTAATAGCTCGCTCGTGTGAACACGCTCTTGTGCCATGCTGTCTCGATGACGTATCGTGACGGTATCTGTGAGGTCCTCTCCATTTTCACCCTGCTCGCCTAGGGTTTCGAAATCGATTGCCACACAGAAGGGAGTGCCGACCTCGTCTTGGCGACGGTAGCGCCGGCCAATGGCTGCAGCCTCATCATAAAATACGTTCATGTGCGGCTGGAGAAGGTTCTTAACCTCCTTTGCCTTGGCTACAAGCTCTGGTTTGTTTTTTAGTAGTGGTAAAACGGCCACTTTGATGGGCGCTATACATGGCTTCAGGCGCATTACCTTGCGGATATCTTTCTTGCCGCCTTCTTTAGTGAGGTCTTCCTCCTCATAGGCCTCGCAAAGTATGGCCAACACTGTGCGGTCACAACCTGCAGAGGGCTCGACTACGTGCGGGATAAATTTTTCTTTGGTCTCAGGGTTGAAATATTCCAGTGTTTTGCCTGAGTGCTCTTGGTGTTTGCTGATGTCGTAATCAGTCCTGTAAGCGACACCTTCAAGTTCCTGGATGCCAAAGGGGAATTCATATTCAATGTCGTATGTTTTCTTGGAGTAGTGGGCACGCTCTCCATCGGGCACATCCAAGATATGCAGCTTTTCACGAGGAACTCCGATTTCCTCGTAAAATTCGAGTCTCTTTTCAAGCCATTCGTCGGTGAGCTTCATGCCGTCATCGGGATGGCAAAAGTATTCGATTTCCATTTGCTCAAATTCGCGTGAGCGAAACGTGAAGTTTCTTGGGTTGATTTCATTGCGAAATGCCTTGCCGATCTGGGCGATGCCAAAGGGGATTTTTTGACGGGTTGAGTCCAAGACATTTTTATACTGCACAAAGATTGTTTGTGCTGTTTCTGGGCGGAGGTATGCTACAGCATTGGGGTCATTATCATCTGCAGATGCCCCCATCTTGGTTTGAAACATGAGGTTGAACTCCTTTGGCTCTGTGAGCTCACAGTGCTTGTCCTCTCCTTTGGGGAGTTGTTTTTTTGCTTCGCACATGGGAACCTCATCCATTTGGTCAGCACGGTAGCGTTTTTTACAGACTTTACAGTCGACCATGGGGTCAGAAAATCCGCCAACGTGTCCGGATGCGGTCAAGACTGCCTGGTGTGTCAAAATAGAACCATCCATGCCGACAATGTCATCTCGCTCTTGG
>JBNABE010000124.1:0-5869 GCA_049631945.1 Akkermansiaceae bacterium | reverse complement strand
TGATAGAGTCATCTTCTGTGACGAGACGGGGCAAGTCATAGACGGCGACCGCGTCCTGTGCTTGTGTGCCAAGGCACTGAAGCAACAAGGCAAGCTCAAGGGCAACACCCTTGTGGCCACCGTCATGAGCAACCTTGGATTAAGAGACTCGCTCGCTGCTGATGGCATCAATTTAGAAACCACCGGTGTCGGTGATCGTCACGTTCTAGAATGCATGCGCGAAAAAGGCTATAATCTGGGTGGAGAAAACTCAGGGCACATTATTTATTCCGACTACGCTACCACTGGTGATGGCATCATGAGTGCTCTCATGCTGCTCTCCATGATGCGGGACAAGGGCACACCACTCTCCGAGCTCGCTAACTGCATGGATATCTATCCTCAAGTATTACTCGGGCTCGATGTCACTGAGAAGCCACCGATCGAGGAAGTTCCAGAAATAGACTCCGCCATCAAAAACGCGGAGACAGCATTCGCAGACAAAGGGCGTGTATTCGTGCGTTACTCAGGCACCGAGCGTAAAATACGAGTACTCACCGAGTGCCCTGATGCCGAGCTTGCCCGCAACCAAGCCGACCTGATAGCTACCGCGATCACCAACACCATCGGCGCCTAGAGCAGCCTACAGCAGCCTCGTTCCAAGTTTTCACACACCATGACTTCACACCCCGCCCAGGTAGCCGATTTTTGGCCACTTCACCAAGACTCCCCTATCGGTGAGCAGCTCATTGCCGGGTCTACCCTGCGTGATTGGCAGGGGCAGCTGGCAAAAAACATCCAAGATGCCCACCTGATCGAAAACGCATGGGTCACCGGCAAGGACTGGCAAAACCTTCAAGCACAGTCTAGCCCTGCTGCTTTACAAACCAGCGATGGTCACCTCTTGGCATGGACTGGTGATGACCAAGCTGCCGCACTCCAGAACACCATAAGCCCATCAGGTGACTCCTTTCTTATTCGTTATCCCTGGGACTTCATTCAAGTCAATGAACAGCTCGTCTTGCAGCTTGAGGACACATCGAGCGAGGGTGAGATTAGTCCCGCAGCCCATATAGATGGTATTATTTCCGTTGGTAAAGGATCTCGGATCCTGCCGGGAGTGGTGATCGAAGGTAATGCCATCATCGGAGAGAACTGCAAGATCGGCCCAAACTGCTATCTGAGGGGATCCACCACGATTGGCAACAACTGCCACATCGGCCAGGCAGTCGAAATCAAAAACTCAATCATCGGTCACCATTCATCCATTGGTCACCTTAGCTATGTTGGCGACTCCGTTATTGGCAATCACGTCAACTTCGGCGCCGGCACTATCACCTCCAACTTGCGTCACGATGGCACCAACCACCTCTCACGAGTACGTGACGAACTCATCGACACAGGACGCAGAAAATTCGGCACCATCGTCGGTGATGGCAGTCACACCGGCATTCTCACAGCCATTTACCCAGGACGCAAACTTGGTCCCAACTCACAAACCCTTCCCAACGAAACGGTGAAGCGTGATATCACTTAGTCACCCAACCATTAACACCAGAATCTAACCATCATGTGCGGAATAGTAGGATACACAGGCAAACGTGCAGCCATGCCCGTTCTCATCAGCGGACTCAAAAAACTCGAATACCGTGGCTATGACTCTGCTGGAGTTGCCGTCACCGGTGACGACGGCATACTCATCAGAAAACAAAGCGGTAAAGTGGCCGGACTTGCTGAGCTTGTTGAGCAGGAAGACAGTGCCCTTGACCAAGCACATAGTGGCATCGCTCACACACGCTGGGCTACCCACGGACCACCTACCACACTCAATGCGCACCCGCACGAAGGCAATGAAGGTCGCATCGTCCTAGTTCACAATGGCATTATTGAGAACCACAACGCACTGCGCGATCGCTTCATCGCCGAAGGGCACACCTTCAAATCTGAGACAGACTCTGAGGTCCTCGCCCACCTCGTAGAATCACACTACCAAGGGGACCTCCTTGAAGCTGTTACCACCGCACTCAAAGAAGTCGAAGGAACCTACGGTATCACCAGCATGGCCAAGGATGAGCCGGGCGTCTTAGTCGTTGCTCGTAGTGGCTCCCCAATCGTTATCGGCCTGGGCGAAGATGAAACTGTCGTCGCCTCAGATGCATCTGCCGTCATCACCTACACACGCCAAGCAATCTATCTCGATGATAATGACATTGCCCGCATTGAGGGTAGCAAGGTAGACATCCGCAGCCTTGATTCGGGAACCGTATCCCGCACACCTTCTGAGATCGACTGGTCGCCCGATGCCGCTGAGAAAGGTGGCTACGAGCACTACATGCTGAAGGAAATCTATGAACAACCCGAAGCGATCGAGAACACCATCCGAGGTCGTGTCGATACCAACCGCGGCACAGCTATCCTATCCGGCCTTAACCTCACCCCCCGTGAGCTCGTCGACATTCAGCGCCTCCTTATTGTAGGCTGCGGCACCTCAATGAATGCAGGCCTCATTGGCGAATATGCCGTCGAAGACTTCGCTGCCATTCCTGCCGAGGTGGAGCAAGCCGCTGAATTCCGCTACCGCAACCCAATCGTAGGCAGCCGAGACTTAGTCCTCGCTATCAGCCAGTCTGGCGAAACCGCCGACACACTTGCTGCCGTGCGAGAGGCTGTAGACAAAGGATCTCTCGTCGCCGCACTGGTCAATGTCGTCGGCTCTACCATCGCTCGCGAAACCGGTCGAGGCATCTACCTGCACGCCGGACCTGAGATTAGTGTAGCATCCACCAAGGCCTTTACCAGCCAGGTATCTGTCCTGCTCATGATCGCCCTCAAGCTCGCTCGTGCTCACCGTTTGTCACGCGAGGAGGGTATCAAGATCGCGGCTGAGATTGAGCGCATTCCCGAACTGGTAAAAACCGTGCTCGCATGCAACGAGCAAATTGCAGAAGTCGCAACCCACTACGCCGACTACAACAACGCATTCTTTATCGGTCGTGGTTACATGTATCCAGTTGCACTGGAAGGAGCACTCAAGCTCAAAGAAATCTCCTACATCCACGCCGAGGGTTACCATGCCGCCGAGCTCAAGCACGGACCGATTGCCTTGCTTGAGGAAAGTATGCCCGTGATCGCTCTACTCAACCAAGGACCCGGGCAGGAAAAAACTCTCAGTAACGTAGCCGAGTGCAAAGCCCGAAGTGCTCCTGTCTTGGGTGTCATCACCGAAGGGGATGAAGAGGCCCGCTCAGCATGTGACCATGCCATCGAGATTCCCAACTGCCCACAATACACCTCCGTGGTTCCCGCAGCAGTCGCGCTACAGCTACTCTCTTATCACATCGCAAGGATCAGAGGCTGCGCCATTGACCAGCCTCGTAACCTCGCTAAGAGCGTCACAGTGGAATAGCGGCAGAAAAGCCTTCCGATTCAGAATCTAGAGCATCTTCGCATTATCCAAGCGAGGGTGTCCATCCTTAAGGTCATCACGGCTAATGCCCTTGCCGCGGTTCATCTTGTCCATTGACTTGAAGGTTTCCACCATACCGTGGATTGCCGCCAACACATCTGCCGTGTGACCTGTCTCTGAAATCGTATGCATGTTTCGGATCGGAAATCCGATAGACGTAGCCGCACTATCAATACCCGCCAAGGAGGCCGCCATCGCATCAGTACCAGTGTCCCTGCCTGAGAAATCCACCTGGTAAGGAATTTTATTTTTCTGACAAGCTTTCTCGATCAAGGTGTTGAGATACTCACTGGTGATCGAGCCATTAGTCAGGCTGAAGCCCTTGCCCATTGCCAGCGGGTTCATCCGCTTGGCCCCGATTCCTGGAGCAGCATCGTAGTCATGATTCACATCTGAGCCGATCAAAATATCCGGCTTGAGCTCACCAGCAATGGCAGTCGCACCGAAACGACCAATCTCCTCGTGAGTCGCAATCGTGTAGAGCACACGGACATTCTTGAGAGGCGACTTCGCCAAAATTTTAGCAATCTCAGCCACCACGAAACATCCAAGACCATTATCAAGGTAAGCACCATAGAACGTATCATCTGAGAACCCTTTTTTGATCGGGCGATTCAAAATAATCGGGTCTCCTGGCCGAATGCCCAGAGCCTCAACCCGCTCCTTGCACTTCTCACCGTGCATCTGCAGCTCGAGATACATCATCTCTGGCTTGAGCCCCTTGTCACCCGTGCGCTGTGCCGGCTCAGAAAAGTGAATGGCACCGAGGGCCTCAATAGTGCCTCCCTCAATGCAGCGGTAAACACCAGGCTTCTGTGGTTCCTGGCTGAACAGCTTCACTTCGTGTCCAACCAAAGTACACGGCAAAAACGAATCTGTATTGACCCATATCTTACCGTCATTGTCGATCTTGCGCACCTGCATGCGAATCTTGTCCGAGTGACCGATGATCATCACAGAAGTCATCTCATCTCGTCCTGGGTGAGTGTCCACCACCAAGCCTGCATTGCCCTTGAACTGTTGGATCGCCCAGCTTTTTGGCATAAACTTCTCAAAATAGGGTTTGAGCACCCCGTAGGACATGGCGGCTTCAAGACCGATCGGGCTCGGGGCTGCTAGCACCTCACGCATGAATTCAAACTGATCTTTAGGCATGGACTTTTCCCACGCTTTTTTTGCAGAGGCCTTGTTCGTTGATTTTTTCGCCGTCGTTTTCTTAGCCATATAATTAGATTGTTGATGATTGCCTATTCATTTCGTTCCAGACATTTCGTTCCAGACCAGCCTGATGGCCTCTGGGTAGAGCTGATGCTCCTCCGCCTGAATGCGGGCATGCAAGTTGTCAGCCGTATCGTTTGTTAGCACAGGAACACTAGCTTGTAAAATAATCGGCCCCGTATCCATACCGGCATCCACGAAGTGAACCGTGCAGCCAGACTCACGAGCCCCATCCTCCACAGCCTGCCTCCATGCCATCAGCCCAGGATAAGCGGGAAGCAAAGACGGGTGAATGTTCAGAATACGATTGGGAAAAATATCCAACATCGGCTGCTTCACCAGCCGCATGAATCCCGCCAAGCAGACGATATCCACACCCTGCGACTTCAGCTTGTCTGCCACCGCTGACTGTGATTCATCGGGAAACTTGGTCTTGAATCCACCACAATCAATCACCTCCGCTGTGATGCCCGCCTTGCGAGCACGCTCTAATATGTAGGCATCCGGATGATCCGACATCACCAGCACGATCTCAGCATCCAATGAGCCATCCTCAATCGCATCGAGAATCGCCTGCATATTCGAGCCAGAACCTGAGCCGAGCACGCCGAGTTTGATGGTTCCCTTGCCTGTGGACATGCCGATACCTACTGCGTGGGCAAGCGGCAGGCAATTCTAATTTGTCCAATACCAAAGGCCCCTGAACCTCAAGCTCCAGCTTTCCGCATGGCAGGATAGCCGTTCGGCGCAATAAAGTATGGGCCACCTTCGGTATCATCCTCGTTATAAGCTCCACCAGACCGCCGTACCATCACACATCGATCTATGTCTTCGTCGACTTGCCATTGCTCTAACTCCATCCCCACCATGGCTTGCATAGAGACCGGCCAGAGTGGTTTAGGGATGACTTCTAACGAGGGGTTCTTGCCAAAATACGCCACACACTCCTCGGCATGCAGCCACTTACCACGCCGCCCATTTGGATGAAGAAACTCAGCCTCTGCTCGAGAAGCTGCCTGCACATGATTGAAAATACAGCCATGTACTAGCTGGTGCACATCGACCTCCTGACCTCGAAATTCATCCGGCAGTAGATCTCGAAATTTGTCCACCAGTACTAATTGGTGTGAGCGCATCTTCTCAAGCTTGCGAAAATAATGATCCCGAGCATCCGGACCCGGCAAACGCAAGCCGCTCTCCGTCTCC
>JBNABE010000123.1:0-5886 GCA_049631945.1 Akkermansiaceae bacterium | reverse complement strand
TTTTCCGGCTTGAAAACAGCTGTGCTATACCAGCTTGAAAAGCTCAGCCCCGATACGGGTCAAGCACCCGAAGAAGCCATACCAGACCTATGTGCCTCTTTCCAACAAGCAGTCATCGATGTTCTCGTACATAAGACCATGAAAGCAGCTGAGCAAGCAGGCGAAGGGCTTATTACCGTCTCTGGTGGAGTCTCGTGTAATCGCGCACTACGTGAGGCAATGCAGCAAGCATGCAATGCACAGGGCAAGCAATTACTCATTGCCTCACCCCACCTCTCGACGGACAATGCCGCAATGATTGCATTCGTCGCACTGCAATATCAGCTTGCCGGCCTGCATTCAGACATTACCGAAGACATCAATCCCAATCTGCCACTCGTGCAGATCTAAAGCGATTGATACCATCTGTTGTTCTTTTCTATAGCAGAAATCATACTCATAGATGCAAAAATCTTGGGACCGCACTCTTGCACTTGTGCAAAAAAAAGGCTAAGTAATACAAAGTATTTCCACTCACCGGAGAGTTGTACGCATTATGGAAACAAAAAACACATCGGAATCGAGTCCATTGCAGGCAAGTGATGTAAAGTCTCAAAAAACCTCTGACACCGCGGCTATACCTGAATCTATTGCACAGCCAGCCACAGGGGCCAGCGAATCGCTCCCCAATACGCATACGAACCAAAACAGCAACAACCTCATCACAACCTCGCTTATTGTTCTGATAGTATTTTTATTATTTATCATGCTCATGCTCTCCATCAGCGGCAAGTCATCACGACACGCAGGAGGTGACCATGGCCTCACAGCACTAGAGCTCAACAACCAGCAACTGCGCAACCAAGCAAATACAGAGCGGTTAAAAAACAACCTCCCGCCTTTACCTCCCAGCTCTCATAGCGCCTTCACTACCGCCAAGCGTCTCAGTGAAGATGCAAGTAGCCTAGCATTACTTGCAAGTAGCTGGGAAGCTGAGCTTCAGGCTAAGAATACCACGATTACTGAGCTTCAAGCTCAGATGGCCTCAAGGGACGACACCACCAGACAGCTGTATCAACAAATCTCAGCACTCACCGAGAAATCTAATCAAGCAACAGAAGTAGCAGACCAACTTATTCGCCTCAGTGACGACCTAGAATTCGCCAATAATCAAATCGAAAACTACCGTATGCAACTCAGTGAGTTTCAGGCGCGCCCCAGCAATGATGAACTAGCAAACCTCAGAAAGCAACTCAACGAGAGCCTCGCGATGAGTAGCAAATTACAATTTAAAATCGATGAATTGGAAAAAGCGGGCAGTGGCGAAAACACCAATGAGAACTACGATCTAGCACTTTCCGAAATTGAAGTTTTACGAGGAGGTAATCGCAAACAGAGGTATGAGATACAGCGGCTGCGAGCTGAACTCGATCATGCTAGCCTCTTCGTGCAATCCCACAAAGAGCTGCCTGAACTGGCAGCCAAATTGTATACTAAACTCACTAATTTGGAGGACCTCAATCTCAAGCAGCTCACCGCCGCATACGAAGATATTCACAACACAATGAATGCAGAAATCATTCACCGCCAGACCTTCGCCAAAGGGTCATCTCAAATCACTTTTGACCGTGAGAAAATCATCGAAGACATCCTCAATAAACGCCAAGACCGAAACTGTCTATTTCTTGTCATAGGATATGCATCCAAATCTGGCGACCAAACAAGCAATCGTGAGCTGTCAGCAAAACGAGCAACCACAGTAGCTTCTTTGGTGAAAATACTCAAAGCAGACAATCAACAAGTCAAAGCTGTTTATCTCGGTGAAACCGAACGCTTTTCATCTGAGATTGAAGTTGAAAATCAGATTTGTGAAATCTGGGAAATTAAAATTTGAGCCCAATAAAATCAGCTGCAAGGAATAAGCTGGCAGCATGATAATATTGAGTGGAATTTCAGCCTATCGATTGGCGTGCCGCCTTGATGGTGTTCGATATCAACATGGCGATGGTCATCGGCCCGACGCCTCCTGGCACAGGCGTAATCGCTGAGCACTTAGCTTCGACTTCGTCGTAAGCCACATCCCCCACGAGGCGATATCCCCGTTTTGCACTTGAGTCATCAACACGGTTAATACCTACGTCGATTATTGCAGCCCCCTCCTTCACCATCTCAGCAGTCACAAACTCAGGCATGCCAATGGCAGCCACAATGATGTCTGCACGGCGGCATACCTCAGCCAGATCCTTGGTACGTGAGTGGGCTACCGTAACTGTCGCGTTACCTTGTTTGCTCATCAGCAACAATGCCATCGGCTTACCAACAATCATACTGCGACCAATCACTACCGCCTCCGCACCTGAGGTTTCCACCCCCGCCTCTTTGAGGAGACGCATACATCCGGCAGGAGTGCACGGAACAAAACCACTCGCATCTTCCAGCGCAAGCTTAGCTACATTGACAGGGTGAAAACCATCGACATCTTTAGCTGGATCTATCGCTTTAACAATGGCGTCCTCATCTATCTGTGGGGGAGGTGGAGACTGCACAAGTATACCATGTATCAGAGGGTCTTCATTCAATTCATGAACCACTGCAAGCACGTCGTCTTGTGACGCATCAGCTGGCAGCTCTATTTTGCGAGAGTGCAATCCTAGCTCTGCACATTTACGAACCTTAGATCCTACATACACTTTAGAAGCTGGGTCCTCACCTACCAAAACCACAGCCAACCCCGGCGTAACTCCACTCGTCTTGAGCTTTTCAATTTCATCCACACATTCGGCTAAAACTTTTTCGGCCACTGCCTTACCGTCAATTATCTTACTCATGATTTGTATTATCTATTGGTTTATTGGGGAGTCTTTTTTGTTTAGGGTATTTTGTACTTTGATGCGATAAAGCTCAAACTCTTCATCATCTAACTTGGCTGGCACCTCGATGGAAGGGCACACATGCACCGTAATTTTACTGAACGGCTTTGGGATATGAAACTTGTCCCAGCTATTAAGTCGCCAGCTAGACGAATACTGAAATATCACGGGAACGATCGGCACACCCGTTGACTGAGCAAGCTTAATCACTCCGGGCTGTAACTCATAGCGAGGCCCCCGTGGTCCATCAGGAGTAATAAAAATCTGATCCCCCGCTTTCAAAGCTTTCCTCAAAGCTACCAGAGCCGCTACGCCACGACGCGAACTCGACCCTCGCACCGTGTTAACTCCAAAGCTCGCAACCAAAGATTCAATCACTGCACCATCTTTACTGGCACTGGCAAGAGCACTCGCCTTAGCACTACCGCTGTATCGTTTTTTCGTGAGCGGCGATGCAAATAAACAATTATGCCAAAATATCCAAATAACCGGCACACCACCCTCCGCTCTCCTCTTTTGCCCACTTGGGTCATCAATCTGATAGCGTAATGTAAGACCTATGGTGCGCATCAACAAGGCCGCAAACTTTCCTGCTAACCAGTGCAATTTGGCACCTCTGATATCTGCATGGTGGCTCATGATGAGAGGTAAAAAACACCCTAAAGAAATCCGGGCATATGCAATGTTTCAACCAAATATTGCTGCTTCGCCAGCATCTCTTGATAAAAGGCATGTGCTTCATTGTCCGGCTGGCATTGAGTATCGGGATCGGGTGCCACCGCGTAGCTTACTATTTCTTGCAAACTGAGATCTTCCCCATTTTGTCTGAAAAATGCGACTGCGGCTTGCAGCGCAGCTCCCAAGGCTGCCCCCTCATCCGTCTTTAGCTTTACAAGTGGCAATCCGAGCACATCTGAGATCATCTGTCTCCATACAGGGCTTTTAGAGCCACCTCCTGTGACACGCACCTCAGTCGGCTCAAAACCAAGCTCACAGAGACGTAGCATTCCATAGCCGATACTGAGACTCACTCCCTCCATCGCAGCCCTCATGATATTAGCATCTTTAAAATTCTCTATATTCAGCCCATGGATCACGCCACAGCCCTCTGGCAAACTTGGCGTTCTCTCACCCTGCATGTAAGGCAACATCAAAACACCTTGAGAACCCATAGGGGCCTTAGCGACCTCCTTCTCCATACGCTCGTGGTCCCAACCGTAATGATTTCGAACAGCTTCAGTAACTAGGGTTGCATTCATGGTGCACACCAAGGGCAACCATTGACCAGCCGAGTCACAAAAAGCTGCAACCTCCCCCTGCGGATCAATCAAAGGCTGGTCATGCACACCAAAAATAGTTCCACTGGTTCCCAAGGATACCGTCACCTGCCCACTGCTCACGTTTCCAGTACCAATGGCCCCCATCATATTGTCTCCACCTCCAGCACTGACGAGCACTTGACTATTTAAGCCCCACGCATCGGCTAACTCTGGTCGGATGGGACCTAGGACATCTGTCGAAGAGCCTATCTCAGGGAGGGCTTCAAACAATCGAGGATCAATAAAGTCGATAAGTTCACGGCACCACTGGCGCTTTCTTACATCGAACAAACCAGTTCCAGATGCGTCGCCTGGCTCCATGCGCTTAATCCCCGTTAACCAATAATTGATAAAGTCATGCGGTAAAAGTATGGTTTCGATCTTCTCGAAATTTTGCGGTTCATTCTCCTTAATCCACAGAATTTTAGGAGCCGTGTAGCCTGGCAACATCGGATTACCCGCAAGCTCAATGAGACCAGGTGTACCACCAAAGGCTCGCGCAATCTCATCGCACTGCTCCCCCGTCGACGTATCACACCAGAGCTTAGCAGGCCTAATTATGTTACTATCCTTATCCAGAACAACCAAACCGTGTTGCTGACCACTTATACCTATAGATGCAATCTGAGAGGCCTCATCACCGAGCTGACCAATACAATCTCGGACAGTGTTGTCGACCGCCGTAATCCACAGGGAAGGGTCCTGCTCACGATGCCCCTCGGGAAGCCCATGGATCATTTCATAGGACTCAGAGGCTTCAGCGACTACGCTTGCGGTTTCGAGGTCGAAAACAAGCGTCTTCGTCCCTTGAGTTCCTATGTCTATTCCTATTACGTACATACCTACCGTGTGAAATTTGTGCAATGAACAGTCCTGCTCCCCTATTCAATGCCATGAGAGAGCTTTTTGACAAGCCCCCGTGTCATTTTTCTCACAGAAACATCTAAACGGCCTGAAGCTTAGCTAAGAACCTTGATACAAACCATAGCAACGGCAAAAAGAACGATCGCTCCCGCAGCCACTCCCACGAAGCAATCTCTGATCATTGTCTCAGGCCGATGAATTGATGACGATGCTGGAAATACGATGAAAGCATATATAGCGCCAGCCACAAGCCCCCCAGCATGAGCTGCATTATCAATAAAACTCATTCCCAACAAGCCAATGACAGCAAACAATGCCACACCAACAAGCAATCTATTTCTTGCTGGCTTAGGTACTATTCGAGAATGCAGATATTCAAAAACCAGCATAAAGCCGAGCAAGCCCATAAGTCCACCGGATGCTCCCACAGCAATTTTATCGGGAATCCAATAGAAGCTGGCCAAACCACCAACCCATGCAGCCGCCATGAAAACTACCAGCATATGCGGCCACCCTGCAAGCGCCTCTGTACGCCGACCCAAATACAATAAACCAGCGACATTCATCATCAAATGAATCACATTACCGTGCAAAATGGGCGCTGTAATCATACGCCACCAAGCAGCACCATCACCCTGATCGGAATGAGAAAGTGCCAGTTGTTTGAGTAAGCCCGCTTGAAAAATCGATTTGTCAAATGACGTTACACTACGATCAAAGTAGACTTGAACAGCGCCACATACGAGGACACTGCCGAGTAAAAAATACGTAGCCGGTATCTTTTGCCGGTCAAGCCAAGCTTCAAACTGAGCCTCAGGAATTTCACTGGCAAGATCGGCCCCTGCCCTCAGTGC
>JBNABE010000122.1:0-5888 GCA_049631945.1 Akkermansiaceae bacterium | reverse complement strand
TCGCGGCGCGATCAAATACCCCATCGTTAAAAGCAATTACACCTTGTAAAGCAGCCCAAAAAGAGTTATCCAGTAGAGTAATGCGTTTTCTTTTTTGCATCATTTTCACTCTGCCCTTGTGGTGTCATGCAGCCAAGCCCTTACCCCTGTCTACCACCTTCAAAGGAGAAGGTAAATTTAATGCTATCATCAACAAAGCCATAGCAGAGAAGTGGTCACAGCTCAGCACCAGTCAGCGCATGGTTAAAATTGCGATGGAGCTGGAGGGCATTCCCTACACATCCTATACACTCGAAATTGACGATCACATTGAAAGCCCCTCAGTAAATTTCGACGGATTGGACTGCTGGACCTTTTTCGAAATATGCTTAGGCATCAGCAGAATGCTCGACAGCCCGAAAGAGGCCTACCAAGCCCAAGACCTACTCAAACAAATCGAGTGGACCCGCTATCGTAACGGCAAGTGTCACGGCAACTATCTCGACAGGATACATTACCTCGCGGAATGGTATGTCGACAACGATAAGCGTGGCAACATTGCAGACCTCACCCGATCTTTTCCCAACACACGCATGCACAATCGCTGCCAAGAAATGTCCATTTTGTGGAAAAGCTACCGCTACTTAAAGCACAATCCAGATCTCCGCAAACAGATGGCCAAACAAGAGGCTCAACTTTCTAAAATGCCAGTGTATATGGTCCCTAAACACAAGGTTGCCGCGATCGAGCATCAGCTCAAAGACGGCGATATTATCGGTATCGCCAGTGCCCACGACGGCGGATATTGCTCCCATGTTGGAATCATCGTCAAAGACAAACAGGGACGCTCACGATTGATGCATGCATCGTCAACCCACAAGAAAGTAGTGATCGATAGCACCATTTCCAATTATCTCTATCAGTACAAAAAACATGCAGGCATTCTCGTTGCTCGCCCCCTCTGAATGCGTCGACCCAGCAGCCGATAAGTTGCTGAGACATTACAAAAATACCCACTGTGAAAACCTTCATCCACAGCCTCATTCTGAGCATGTTTTGCGCCCCATTAGCATGGGCTGCACTCGCAATACAGAGCTTTGATACAGCAAGCCATTACCGCTTTGCCGATGACCCATCATTCATAGGCAATGACTACGACTGGTCAGGAGTGGCCTATAATGGTGATTGGTTTACCAGAATATCAGACACCTATTATGTGACTGCGTGGCACGCTCGCGCCTCTGGCTCTGCGACTTTCTATGAGAGTAATGATCCACTGGGCTCATCTATCACCGTAACCACAAGCGGTCTTACTCGACTTGGCACTACCGATATTGCCATTGGTCGTTTCAGCTCGTCTCCAGGAGCGACTATTTCCATTTACGGCATTGCTTCCGAGGCTACGACACAGGCAACCTTTACCAGCTCGCCCTATCACGAAATGGAATCCTTCATCGTGGGGTTAAATGGAACAGGGGGAAACACTACGACAAATTTCCGCGTGGGCCGTAACGAACTGGATGGATTCTATGATAACGTAGCCCTTACAGCCACTAACATCACCGACACCATTACCTTTGATGATGATCGAGGCACGCCCCAAAGCCTAGGGGCCGATGAAGCTTACCTTCAAAGTGGTGACTCGGGGGGACCCACATTCATCACCGTTGGCTCCGAACTTGTGCTTACCAGTATCCACTTAGGTATTGATGGCACAAGATCCTACGACAGCTTTCTGCCCAATTATATCACAGAAATCTCTGCTATTGTGGAAGCTGGCGGCGAGTCTCTCACCTTGATCAACCCCACAGAGACTGTTCCCGAACCATCCAGCACACTGCTATTAGCACTTGGCTGCATCTCGCTTATTCTGCGTCGCAGAGTTTTCTAGCTGCTTCACGAGCAGCTGCATCAGCACTGAGCAATGTGTCGAGATCTGCTGCTTGCGCGACATCATGGGCATTCATGACGAGCTCTACCGTCTTCCAAATATCGGGATAAGCAATCTTACCGTCGCAAAATGCATCCACTGCAATCTCATTGGCCGCATTATAAACGGCTGGCAAAGTCCCCCCTGACTCACCCGCCCTTCGAGCTAAATTAAGCGCTGGAAACACATCATACCTGGGCGCTTCAAATTCCAGCTTAGCGATCTCGGCAAAATCAATCGGCTTCATGCCGCCCCTTACTCGATCAGGCCAGGTAACCGCATACTGGATAGGAAAACACATATCCGTATGACTCATCTGAGCCAGGACACTGCCATCAATAAACTCCACCATGGAGTGGACAATGCTCTGCGGATGGACGATCACATCAATGCGACCCATCTCGATATCAAAAAGCCAGCGGGCTTCGATCATCTCCAGCCCTTTGTTAAATAACGTTGAAGAATCTATCGTAATCTTGCGTCCCATATCCCATGTGGGATGGTTTAATGCCTGCTCGACAGTCACTTTTTCGAGCTCCTCTGGTGGTGTCATACGAAACGGACCGCCCGAAGCTGTCAGAATCAACCGGGACACCTCCTTTTCACCACCTCGGTGACCATCTAGACACTGAAAAATAGCATTATGTTCACTATCTACGGGTAGCACCTTAACCCCTTTTTGAGCGGCTGCACCCATCACAAGCTCACCAGCCATGACAAGAATTTCCTTACTCGCTACTGCAAGATCCTTACCGGCCTCGATAGCCGCTAGTGCTGGTTGCAGGCCAGCTGTTCCCACAATAGCAATAAGAACAATATCTGCATCAGCAAGGGTTGAAACTTCAAGTAAACCCTCTGGCCCAAGATGAATACAAACCCCTTCGGGTAAAGCCGCACGAAGTTCTGCCTCTTTGGATGAATCGTAGAGAGCCACGTGCTTTACCCCAGTCTCGCGAGCTTGAGCTGCCAACTGCTCAACACTCGAATTCGCTGCCAGAGCGACGATCTCCATGCACTCAGGAATGTCTGAGGCCACTTTGAGCGTACTTGTGCCAATAGAGCCCGTCGAACCTAGTAGGACTACTTTACGTTTTTTCATTAGTTAACTGGCGCACTAAAAGCAGGCACCCATTTGAGGACAAAATAAAGCACAGGTGCTGTGTAGCAGAGACTATCGATGAGATCCAGAGCCCCACCAATTCCTGGCAGAGTATTGCCCGAGTCTTTAACGCCCATACTCCGCTTCAACACCGACTCGGCGAGATCACCTACAACAGCTAACAAAGACAGCAATACAGACAAACCAATCACCCAATTCCAACCACCTAGAATAGCCAAGCGCTCTGGCATCAAAGCGAACAAACCACATCCCGCAAGAAGCGCAAAACCGATACCTCCTGCAAAACCTTGCCATGTCTTACCCGGGCTGATGTGTGGAATCATTTTATGTTTTCCAATCAGGGAACCTGTGACGTAAGCGCCCATATCCGTAAATTTAGTCACCAACACAAGCCATATGATCAACCAAGCCCCAGGCACCGATTCATCCAGTTGGGGCAAAAACAGCAAACGAGAAACAAAGCTAAACATCACCACAACATAAACAAACCCCAATGTTGTCACAGCAACCTCGGTAAACGTTTTATGACCGTCCACGGGGTGGCGAAGCTGCCACACAAAACCGAGCAATACCGTCAGAGTGATCAATGCAGCATCTACCGCATGCATTAGATCGAGAGCTGCATGTCCGCGAGAGCCAAGCAACCAAGCCAAGACGCCGAGGTAAACGGCACTGATGAATAAGCCCCATTTCGGCTGGGATGGCACCCCTCCCTCACGAGCCATACGGAAATATTCCCAAACGCCAAGAAACCCTAACAAAGACATCAAGGCCATGAATAACCACACATTGGCACTCATAAAGACACCAGTAACAACAGCCCACAACAACAGCGTGCTAAACAAGCGAGCGAAGAACACCCTGACTTTAGACGGGCTGGCAGAATCGGAATCAGACATGAATAAAGACATCCAAGCGAATGGAACAGCGGCTGGCAATGAGATTTGACCTCAGATGGTCGATATTTTGATTCATCACAGTGCAACTTTTTCAAATAACCGGGGTTTCAACAGACGTGGCCCGAGCTACTTAGGCCCCAACAAACAAAATAACCAGTGAGCCAAACATGAAAAAAACAACACAATTAATAGCCGCCACCATCACAGCCACTTTCATCACAACCATGATCGTCAGCGCTGACAATAAGGCCAAAGACAAGAAAGCCCCGCCAAAGCATAGGCTTGATAAATTTGACAAAGATGGAGACGGCACACTCAACGAAAGCGAAAGGAATGAACTCAAACAAGCTACATCAGTACGCCGTGAAGCAATGAAAGCCAAAATATTGAAACGCTTCGACAGTGACCAAGACGGACGACTAAGCCCCGAGGAGAAAAAAGCGGCTGCCCCCATCATTGCCGAGGAACGCAAAAAAATAAAAGCTGCTGTTTTGGAGCAGTTTGATAAAAACGACGATGGCAAATTGAGCATGGGCGAGCGTCAAGGAGCACGCGAATGGGTAAAGCAAAACTTCCCGGACGCCCTTGCCTTGCGGGCAAGAAAAGCCGGCTTCAACAAAGGCCCAAGCGGACAAGATAGAAGACCAAAGAAAGATAAGCTTAACTCAAACCTATAGACATTGCCTAATCAATCATTAGCTGAGCACCTCAGCACATAGAGATCCGATTGAAAAACACGAAACCAAAGCAGGAGAGCTCATCGCTCTTCTGCTTTGGTTTCCATAGGACTCGGCACAGTGTCAGGCTGACGAACCAAAAACCAACGAGGTGCGACCAAGCGGTCAATATGAACACAATCAGCTTTCGAGCCCACTTCTGGAAACCTAAGCTCTAACATCATGGGCTCAGAGCTCTCCTTAGACAGATGTTTTACACGCATGAAAAATCGTCGAAGCTGAATGGACAGCTCACTACCTTTGACGACATAGCCATAAGCATAACGATCAGAATTCCGTGCACTAAGCTGGTAACAGTCAAACTTACTGCCATCCCTAAATTGATATACATAGAAGCTTTCTGGCTTAACAGCTACTCTCATCACGTATGATTTGGTAGGTCGCTGGCGAATAAAATCGTCCCAACTCAAGGGCTGGTAATGCACCTCACTCTCCCAATCCAACTTGTAAGAGCCATCTGTCATCTGCTCCAACAAAACATCATGAGACTTACCGCTTTTCATCAGAACCCTCGCATAAACAAACGGCACTTTATCTACAACCAACGCACTGTATTTATCTAACTGATCAAACTCCTCTGTTACGATCGGTTGTTGTTCATAATAGCCCTCCATGATGCCTCGGACATAATCGGGGTTTCGGACATATTTCAATTTCTCACTAATTTGATCTGCTGCATAATAAGATCTTACACATGATTTGATCTGTTTTAAAGAGCGGCGAGTTGTCTCATAAGACTCTATCTTACGTATCTCCTCTTCATTTTCTTTTACATCATTCAACATCATCTGCTGCACCTCCATCGTCTCTTCTTTCAATGAGGGCGACTTAAAGACACTTACTAAAAAAATCGCTACAACGCAAAATAACCCTCCACCCAAAACAAACCAACCTGCAGCAGGAACTCTCAAAGACCGCTTTTTGACAGGATGCTCTATATCAACATATACTTCCTCCAACTGCTCCTTGGCAACGATAGGCACGAAAGGATTACCTTCCTCGTTAGTTAATGAAGCCTCTTGATCACCTAGATTACCTTGATCCTCGTTTGTGTGCGTCATCTTATGCTGATCATCGCTCATTTCTGAGGTAATAAATAGACTAATTGCATTGTTTACGCAACCACCCAGCACGTCTATTGTCACCGCGTGAGCGCGCCCACCGAACCCAAGCAACCCAAGATCCTGATACTTACGGCAGGCTTTGGCGAGGGGCACAACAGC
>JBNABE010000121.1:0-5961 GCA_049631945.1 Akkermansiaceae bacterium | reverse complement strand
GACCCCCGCTTGACGGCATGATTTTATCATAAAGTGGCAATTTGAAGTCAAGAAAGTCGACAACATAGCCTTGGCAAAGACGTTCCCAGAAGCTCTCATTTTTATAAACCTCAAGCCAGAACCCTTGAAATAATCTGTCCGTTAAATTTCCAAGAATACCGGCTAAAAGCAATGGAGCAGACCAACGTGAAGGGCCTGTGAAAGCACCTTGCTTCCAGAAAAAAAGAATGAGTACCAGTGCTACCACAAGAACAATGAGAAAAACTACCGGAGCCCATGTAGTTCCGTTACCTATACCAAATGCAACACCCTGATTGTGGCGCCTCACTAAGTTGAAAAAACCATCTATGACGGGACGAGTATCTTCACCGACAAAATGCTTCACCCCATCGACTAGCACAAACGGCACCTTGAAAGTCATCACCACCCACCACTTTGATAGCTGATCTGCAATAAACAGCGGCACGGTAATCCACAGAATATGCTTGATCAGTATTTCGCGAGTTAGCTCCTTATTCATTGTTTATTAATCTAGAGAGGCTTTTTGACTACAGCATGACAGATAAAAACCACAAAGAATTTAAGAACCTAAGACCATCTTATACAACCTCACTACAACGGCTGCAAAGATCAGTAACCAATGGCTCATATCGGCGGCATCGAGGGCACATGCTATGATCTGTGGCCACAGCCTTGGCAGCGATCTGGTCACCTACCTCTAAACGAAGATCCGCAAGTATGAAAAACTCTGTCACAAAATCTCTATCAGCCAAGAGCTCGCGACAAGGGTGATTATCGGTGAGAGTCAGCGTCACATCAGCTTCATTATTTTTGTTAAATGACTTAGCCTGCACTTCTTTTTCGATAGCCGTCTGGATGATGGCCCGTAGCTCTAGCAGCATATCTATCTGCTCAATTGCTTCACCCGACTCGAAATCTGGGTCCACATCGGGAAAATCCTGCTCATGAACACTGCCCTGGCGGCCAGCATGCTCCCATGCTTCATCTGCTGTGAATGCAAGAATGGGCGCCATCAAGCGACATACTGCATCAAATACACGCTGCATCACTGTCTGCGCGGCCAGTCGACGCTGTGAATTAAGCGCATCACAATACATTCTGTCTTTGGTTATATCGATGTAGAGCGCACTCAGCTCATGGGCGCAGAATTGATTAATCTCGTTAAACACCTTGCGGAATTGGTAAGCCTCGTATGCTTTACGGCACTCGACAATAACGCCATTCAGTCGCTCAAGAATCCACTGATCAAGCAAACTCATTTCTTCTTTAGCAACAGACTGAGAGTCGGCATCGAACCCGTTGATGTTACCTAACAAAATACGCAGGGTGTTGCGCAAGCGGCGATATGGGTCAGTAACCTGTTTGAAGAGCTTATCAGAAAAAGGAACCTCTGTCTGCCAGTCAACTGATGCGGCCCATAAGCGCACGATATCAGAGCCAAACTGATCATAATAATGCTTCGCATTAATCGGCTTACTACCCGACTTGGATATTTTTTTACCCGAGGTATCGACAACAAAGCCATGTGTCATGACCGCTTTGTATGGTGCTGCACCACGAGCTGCGACACTGAGCATCAGTGAGCTCTGAAACCAACCACGGTGTTGGTCTGTAGCCTCAAGATAAAGATCAGCAGGCGCAGATAGCTCAGGGTGTCTATCCATTACAGCAACATGGCTTGATCCCGAGTCGATCCAAACATCAAGAGTGTCACGGCACTTCTTACACCCCTCGGGAAGCCCCAGACGTGACGCTAGCGCTGCATCATCTAGCTCAAACCATACATTGGTCCCCTCTTTCTCCACCAAATCTGCCACCTTACTAATCAGCTCATTGTCGATGATCGCCTTGCCCTCTTTGTCAAAAAATACGGGGAGCGGCACCCCCCAGGTACGCTGCCTCGAGATACACCAATCAGGTCTTGATTCTACTGTGCCATAAATACGATTACGACCCCACTTCGGAAGCCACTCAACCTTGTCAATCTCCTCCAAGGCTTTACCTCGTATGTCTTTGAGTGAGATAAAGAACTGCTCGACAGCACGGAAAATAATGGGTGTCTTTGATCGCCAGCAGTGTGGATACTGGTGTTCATAAAGCTCACGACCTAGCAGCGCATCCGCTTCCTCGAGAATTTCAGTGATTCGTTTGTTGGTTTTGAAGACATGCTGACCTACCAACTCATCCAGACCACATTCTGTGGTGAATTTACCATCCGCATCAACCGGAGATAACAAACCAAGATTGTTCTGCTGGCCCGCTACGTAGTCATCAGCACCGTGACCCGGAGCAATGTGAACAGCACCCGTACCCGTTTCAGTTGTGACAAAATTTGCGAGGATAATCTTAGCTGTTCGCGGCAAAAATGGATGATTTGCCTCCATGCCAGCCAACTCTGATCCTTTGAATTCTGCATGTGTTTCACTCAAAACAAACCCAGTTTTGGCCGTGAAATCATCGATCAAGTCCTTCGCTACAATCAGCTTATGCTGGCGACCATCCTCATGCACAAATGTTGCGCAAAGATAATCAAATTGCTCGTGAACAGCGATACCAAGGTTAGCAGGCAATGTCCATGGAGTCGTCGTCCATATCACCATCGACGCATCGGCAAGCTCCTCTGCTGCATCCTTGAGAGCAAAGCGGACATAGACAGCCATGCTTTTTTTATCTAAATATTCCACCTCGGCCTCTGCAAGTGCAGTTCCCGCTCCATAGCTCCACAGCACAGGCTTTCGGCTCTGATAGACAGCATCCATCTCAACAAGCTTGCCGAAGGTGCGAATAATGTCCGCCTCGTAACTGGGGTCGAGCGTCAAATATGGATTTTCCCAATCACCAAAAACTCCCAAACGCCGAAAGCTCTCCCGCTGAATGTCAATGAATCCACGAGCAAATTCGGAACAGCGTCGACGCACCTCCGCGGGCTCTTCATCCCTAGCATCCTGCATCACCTTGAACTCAATAGGCAGTCCGTGACAATCCCATCCTGGAATGTAAGGCGTTTCAAAGCCAGCCATCGTCTTAGATTTGAGCACTAAATCCTTCAGCACCTTATTCAAGGCTGTGCCCATATGAACATCTCCGTTGGCAAATGGCGGCCCATCATGCAAAATAAAGCGAGCTGCCCCTTGATCCTTACGACGCTTTTGTATGCGTTTATAGAGCCCCTCTTTGTTCCAACGCTCGAGGCGTTGAGGCTCATTTTTTACCAAATCCCCACGCATGGGAAATGTCGTCTCAGGCAGACTAAGGGTGTCCTTGTAATTTTTTGCTTCCTCGCTCATTGCATATGGTGACGTCTCGAGGCGCGGAAGCTAGACACTAAGCCCCGAGGGGTCAATGGCGTAGTTTGAGCAAGCTGGGTGTCATCATACCCCCTCCATGTTGCTTTTAACACTTTCAGGTCCTTATTATTGAGGTTGCACTCCAGGAGGCAGCCATTCTTTCGGCATTGGTTGTATGGCTGGAACTACGGAATTACCATCTTTGTCTTTCTTAACATTACCTGATCCAGTAAGTTGGTTAATCTGGTCTTGCAATACACTTTCGGGGTAAGCGCCAGAAAACTCCTTCACCTTGACGCCTTTACGATAAAATTGAATTGTGGGCACCGAGCGAATTTTCTCTGCCGCCGCCCATGCCCGATTTTGATTCGCATCTACTTTTACAACGCGCAGTTTTTCAGCATTCGCTTCCGCAAGTCGCTCCAACACGGGAGCCATTTTTCTGCAAGGGCCTCATGTATCAGTGTAAAATTCAACCATCACCAGCTTAGACTCCTCGGCAATCAAGATCTTGGCCTGCTCATGGTCTACTTTATCCACCTTAGCATAGGCATCGGACTGCCCGCCAACATCCTTTAAGCGATCCACTAAGACGTTCACTTTATCGCAAGAAGTGAACAAAAACAGACAAGCAATAGCGAGCAACACCAGCCATAGATGATTGAAGAGCTGAACCAGATTGTTGGCTACGAGGTAATATTTCATAAGTATTAATTATCATAACTATTGAAATTTTACAAGGGGCTCATTGCATCCTATCCAACACGGCAGATTTAACCTGTAACTTTACCAAAAAACACCTTACCCTAGCGCCGTGAAAGTTGGCATCCTTGCAAACCCCAATAAAAAGGGCGTAGATCAAATCATACAAAATCTCTGCGCATCGTTGGAAGGGCAAAACCTTGTTCCTGTACTTGAAAAAACAACGGCTCAATTAATCAACCAACAAGGCGGCGTCGACCCCGACCAATTAGCCTCCACATGTAATCTTGTAGCCGTCCTCGGAGGTGACGGCACAATGCTTAATGCGGCAAATCAAATCGGCCCAGCTGACATCCCCGTTGCGGGCATCAATGTGGGCACATTGGGCTTCTTAACAACCTGTACGGACGGCGAACTCGATATTTTCGCCAAAGCGGTAGCCAATAAAGATTACACACTGATCAAGCGCATGCAATTACGCGCCACAATTACATCTCTTGACGGAAAAACGAAAAGCTTTCGCGCGCTCAATGAGGTCACATTGGCGCGGGGGCAAACAGGCCGTCTTGTTGCATTAGACGCATGGGTCGATGGCGAGCTGCTAAACCACTATCGTGCGGACGGCTTAATTGTGGCTACAACCACTGGATCAACTGCCTATTCACTCTCCGCAGGAGGACCCTTGATTGCCCCCAAAGCTGAAGTTTTTGTTATTACTCCGATTTGCCCCCATTCCTTAAGCAATCGATCTTTGGTAGTTTCTCACAGCTCACTGGTTGAGCTAGCACCAGCAGAAGATGCTGAGTGCCCCATGTTTCTCACCGTTGATGGTCGCGACGTCATGGCAATCAATCAGGGCGACCGAGTTCAAGTAGAACAAGCTGGGCACGCATTACCTTTGCTGAGACTGGAAGGTCGCAATTTTTATTCAACCTTACGCCAAAAATTAGGTTGGGGGAGAGATTGAAAATCTCATTACCAGCAAAGCTCGATGCAGATCCCACAACTATACTGATACCACTCGACCCCATTTCATGAGATACGATCCTGCCGACTCAAAATTGTTTATGCATAATCGATCACGATTATCCGCAATGCTCAAGCCGAGCAGTATTGGAATACTTGATTCTAACGATCTAATGCCCACTAATGCGGACGGAACTCTTCCATGGCGGCAGAATTCAGACCTCTATTACCTCTCTGGCATCGATCAGGAGGAGAGCTCCTTATTGCTTTTTCCTGATGCACTGAACCCCACGGACCGGGAGATTCTTTTTATCAAAGAAACCAGCGAACATATTGCCATCTGGGAGGGAGAAAAATTATCAAAACAAACTGCCTCCGAGCTTTCTGGCATCAGCAATGTCCAATGGAATTCTCAATTTGCAGCAGTGTTGAAGCGTCTGACTCAGCAAGCCCAGCATATATATCTCAATGCTAATGAGCACCCACGGGCCAGTATGACCGTACAAACCCGTGATGTCAGGCTGCTAAAAAAATGCCAACAAGACTTTCCCGATCATCGATATGAGCGACTTGCTCCTCTTATGCATCAGCTCAGGGTCGTTAAACATTCGGCAGAAATCAGCATGATTCAAAAAGCCTGCGATATCACTGAGGCAGGTTTCAGACGTGTGCTGAATTTCATCAAGCCAGGTGTTGGCGAATGGGAGATTGAGGCTGAATTTATCCACGAGTTTATTAAGCAACAATCAACAGGCTTTGCCTACACGCCCATTATTGCGAGCGGGAAAAATAGCTGTATCTTACACTATATAAAAAATAACCAACGATGCCAAGATGGCGAACTCCTGCTCATGGATGTAGCTGCTGAATACGCTAATTGGAATTCCGATATGACGCGCACGGTACCGGTAAATGGCAAATTTACCGAGCGGCAACGAGCTGTTTATGATGCCGTGCTCAGAGTGTTAAGAAAGTGTAACGACAT
>JBNABE010000120.1:0-6173 GCA_049631945.1 Akkermansiaceae bacterium | reverse complement strand
AGGCTTTTCCTCCAATAATTCACGCGCAGCTTGCTCAAACTGGTCAGCCTCACGAAAGTCGTAACGCTGGCGAATATGCATTTCTCGGTCAATGAGCGCCATTTGCGAGGGGAACTTCCACTTACCTGCCCGGTCTTCACCTGCCCTTTCTGAGACAATACCAAGTCGCAGCTGATCTTTAATATAGCCTCTCTGCTTTTTTGTATTCCCGGTTGTCAAAAACCACCACCTGTCGTCATTGATATCTAATTGATCCATTGCACGCTTCAGATCTTCAGGTTCCACCCCTTGATCGACCCCATTAATCGAGAACGCAACGAACCTTACATTGTCGTCGCCTTTGTAATGGTTAGCAACCTCTCTCATCATGGCCAGAGCATGCTTATTTTCATCTAGCTGGCTGACGCACACAGGAACAGCAAACCAGACCTTACCCTTGAGATCATAGGTCGCAACCAATTTACCTTCATGATTTTTGGCCGCGAAATTACGGCTAATTTTAGTCGTAATAGGCGGCCTGCCCTCGTTTGCCTCCGCCTTTTGTTTAGATTTGGCAAAGTAAGCCGTCAATACCACCACAGCGCCAATCACCATAATACCTACAAGTTTAAATGCCGTACGACGCAACTCTGCCGGATTTTTCTCAGCTGGTTCCATATTCATGGTCAAATCAGAGCCTTGTTTTTGTTGGCTCGCGCGCACCCTAGCCTTGCTTCCAACCAATGGCAAGTAATCCGAGTGCCAGCGGCAGATAAAGTAGCGTATAGACAAATAATTTCTGTGCCGCCTTTCGATCACCTGTTGCAGAAAATCGCCCACAAAGCCATAACATGATGCCCCCAACAATAGTGCCACCCACCAGCCAACTAATTCCCGCATAGCCGAGCCACCAAGCGAGAGGAGCCAGTAGAATAAGCGGTATTGTAAAACCGGCTGCAATCATCGCTGTTTTCTTTCCTGAAAGATCTCCGTTGGTCCACATCACATAACCCGCCTCTTCATATTGCTCTCGCACCAACCAACTAATAGCGACGAAATGAGGCATTTGCCAAAGGAACAAAAGAGCAAATAAATACCAACTTTGCCCGTCTGCCCAGCTACCACCTACATCACCTGCTTGGGCCACCGCTGCCCAGCCAATCATTGGGGGAATTGCTCCAGGAACACCACCCAAGAGCGTGTTAGTGGAGCTGCGGCGTTTGAGTGGGGTGTAGAGAAAAACATAAACCCCGAGAGCGATCGCGGCTAGATAGGCTGAGGCAGGATTGACCTTCAAAGCCAGGTGGATAATACCAAAGGCAGATAGCGCCCAGCCAATGCCAAACGCATTCACGGGAATCATGCGTCGGGCGGGAAGTGGCCGATTTGCCGTACGCTTCATTCTAGCATCCTCCTCAATTTCCATCAGCTGATTAAAAGCAGCAGATCCAAATGCGGTGCAGGCAGTGCCTATCAGGGTATGAAATAGTAACCAGCCATCATAAAGCCAAACACCATGAAAATACTGAGCACTCAGAATGTAACCAAATAAAGTCGTAATAACGACAAAGATGTTCAAATTTAACTTTGTTAAAGTTACCAAGTCATCTTTCAGCGTGGGTGGCTTGTCTTCTTTCTTCTGTCGTGCCATGGTTAAAGTGCGCGTTGATTAGAGCTTATATAATGCGCATGTCCTTACTGCTCTGGATGAGCTATTTTGTCCACTGCTTCCTCACTACCATAGACCATTAGTGTGTCACCAGACTCAAGAATTTCGTCCTTATTGGGTGTGCCAACAAAATTACCATCTGATTTTTTGATTCCCAAAATAACAATACCTTGGTCGTTTGGCCGTGATTGATGCAGTGCCTTCCCCTCGAACTTATGACCCTCAGCAATTTTAAAATCAGATACACAGTAACCATGCTCCACATTGAGCAGTAATTCGTAATCGAGCGCCCTGACCACCCCCGCCCTTTCCAATGAATACTTCATTAATGCATCCATCGGCCTGCGAATAAAGCCCGTACTTGCCAAGACATAGAGCACCAAAATACTCAGTAAAACGATGCCCAAGATGGCAAACAGCGCCGAGGCTCCCTCGTCACCTTTACTGACAAAAGTAACGATCAAAGTGGCTAAGGCGGACGTCAAGCCAATGTTACCCGCAATAATTAAATGGAGAATGATGCGTCTCCGCACTCTGTGCCCTACTACGATCTCAGCCTCCGCAGTAGTAAAACCGACCCCAAAAAACGCAGAGGCGGCCTGAAATCTAGCAGCAGACAGCGACATACCAGTCAGCACTAGCGCATTGGTTCCAACACGGACGATAAGCAACGAGATGAATACGATGGTTAAAAGAGCCAATAAAGATCCCATGTGTTTAATTTTATCGCTGAATGACTCAAATCGGAAGTCCAAAAGATTAACAAGAACACCCTCATCTAGCTAATAAATAATGACTTATATCTAGTAAAACCGTAGTTGTTTTTCGCCTTTTCCCTTGCCCCATATTATGACTGATGGCAATATGTTGTATTATAGACATTTGTAGCGACATCTGGGCTCTAGACTCCCCCCTAGGATAGACCCATTTGGCATACATACGTTCAATGACAACACCTCGATGACTCCCCCCGAGTCTTTGCTCCACCCAAATCAACATACCAAAGAATCATTATGGAAGTATCCGACCCAATCACATCTGTTCTTGCCAACAAAAGCTCTAAAATCTTCACCATTGAGCCAGATGCAACCGTCTTCAATGCTATTGAAAAAATGTCAGAGTGCAACGTAGGCGCCTTGCCAGTGATCGATAACGGCGAACTTATTGGCATTATCTCCGAGCGTGACTATACGCGAAATGTTATCCTGAAAGGCAAGTCATCACACGATATCAATGTGCGATCGATCATGACCTGCTCAATCATTACTATCAGCGAGAGTGACTCGGTAGCACATAGCCTCCAAATGATGACTCAGAAACGCGTGCGCCACCTCCCAGTCCTAGATAATGATGAACTCGTAGGTATCGTCACCATCGGCGACCTCGTCAAATGGACCATTTCGGCCCAAGATGCACTCATCATACAACTCGAAGGTTACATCCAAGGGGCCTACCCAGGCTAGCGTCTTGGCAATGGTGAGGGAACCATCATCATGTATTCTCACTGTGATGTGTTGCATGTAGATCTCAGTTTGATGTGCACACTCACATATCCTCGACAACCAAACACCACCCCCCGATTTCCGCCCTTGAATTATTCCGATTCGCTCCTATGCTCCGCGCGCTATGAGCGACCAGCCATCCACGTCCGAAGCTACCCCCCAGTCCACCGAAGCAGAACTCATCGCCGTTAGGCGTGAGAAGCTCGGTAAAATTCGTGAACTCGGAATAGACCCCTACGGAGCGAAATTCGATACTACGACGACTCCAGGCAAGCTCAAGGCTGACTTTGCCGACAAACAAGCTGTCACTATCGCTGGGCGCCTACTCGCCATCCGCGATATGGGAAAATCGGTGTTTGCCACTATCGGTGACGTTGAAGGCCGCATTCAGATTTATCTCAACAAAAAAGGTGTCAGCGAGACCGACTGGGATCTCTACCAACTCCTCGACCTCGGAGATTGGATAGGTATTGAAGGTGAGAGCTTCACCACTGGCAAAGGCGAGCCATCTGTGAAAGTCAACCAGCTGACTATTCTAAGTAAATCACTGCGTCCAATGCCAGATAAATGGCACGGTGTCGCGGACCGCGAGACCAAATACCGCAAGCGTCATCTAGACCTTATGAGCAATGATCACTCTGCCGAGGTATTCATTACACGCTCTAAGATGATTGCAGAAATTCGCAGCTTTCTCCACGAGCGTGATTATCTCGAAGTAGAGACCCCCATGCTTCAGAGTGTAGCTGGTGGCGCTGCTGCCCGCCCATTCGAGACCTACCACAATGCGCTCGGTATGGATCTTACCCTCAGAATCGCTCCCGAGCTCTTCCTCAAGCGGCTCCTGGTAGGTGGCTTCACCAAAGTGTTTGAACTCAACCGCAACTTCCGCAACGAGGGCATCTCCCGCCGTCACAACCCTGAGTTCACCATGCTCGAGGCCTACGCCGCGTATGGTGATTTTGAAACTATGGCTGACATGGTCGAAGAAATGACCTGTCACCTCGCTGAGAAATTCTGTGGTGGACTTGAAATTGAGCACAAAGATGAAGAAGGTAATACCATCCGCACCATCAACCTGCAACGCCCATGGAAACGGGCTAACTATCACGACTTGATTAAAGATGTTGCGGGTGATGATTTCTTCGATATCACCCCCGAAGCTCGCCGTATCAAGTGCGCCGAGCTTGATGTGCAACTGTCCGACAACATGGAGGACTACGAAGTGGTGCAGCAAGTTTTTGAGAAAAAAGTCGAAGAACATACTTTTGATCCATGCTTTGTCACCCGCGTCGCGTCTGAGCTCATCCCTTTGGCGAAAGTCACCCCCGGTGGTAAAACCGTCGAAGTCTACGAGCTCATCATCAACGGCCAGGAAATCTCACCCGGATACTCTGAGCTCAATGACCCAGACCTACAGCGCGAACGTCTCGAACATCAAGCGGGTGGAGAGGAGGAACAAGAAATCGACCATGAATTTGTAGAAACCCTAGAAAACGGCATGCCCCCTGCCGGAGGTATCGGTATCGGCATTGACCGCCTCATCATGATGCTTACAGGTGCCTCTACGATCCGTGATGTTGTCCTATTCCCCTTGTTAAAAAAGAAATAATCACTTGCGCTACATTATTACTGAGCTAAGTAACGCGCGACTGCAGGGTCTAGCACCCTGACTTATTCATTAATATTCTAAATTCACTCAAAAAATGTCCGTACTCGTAGGAAAGCCAGCACCGTCCTTCAACACCAAAGCTGTTCAAGGAGAAAACATCATCGAAAACTTCAGCCTCGACCAGTATGTTGGCGAGAAATATGTCGTTCTCTTCTTTTACCCTAAAGACTTCACTTTTGTCTGCCCGACGGAGCTCCACCGCTTCCAAGAAGAAATCGAGGAGTTCAAAAAACGCGATGTTCAAGTTGTAGGATGCTCTACCGACACCGAGTTCTCCCATTGGGCTTGGCTCCAGACACCTAAAAACAAAGGCGGCATTCACGGTGTTAGCTACCCCATCGTTGCTGACACCAACAAAACAATCGCCAACGACTACGATGTTCTCGCTGGAGAATACATTCACGATGAAGATGGCAACCTCTCTGTTGAAGGTGAAATGGTTGCTTACCGTGGACTCTTCCTCATTGATAAGGATGGTATCGTCCAACACCAAGTGGTTAACAATATGCCTCTCGGCCGCTCGATTAAAGAGTGCCTTCGCGTCATTGATGCTCTTCAGCATTTTGAAGCACACGGTGAGGTCTGCCCAATGGACTGGCAAAAAGGCGATGACGCCATGACTGCCACCCACGAAGGTGTTTCTGGATACCTTTCCAAGTAAGTATTTTAAAAGCGCCCGCTTATTAAGCCCGCCTGCTCGATTGAGTGGTCGGGCTTTTTTTATGTCGCCGAATCAAAATGTCATAGCAGCTGTCACTATCACCGTCACATAAGTAAGAGCTTTTTGAAATTTAGGAGTAAGACCGCACTTGCAGAAAGTGCTCAGAGGATGTAACCGAGAGGCATGAAAATCCTCAGCCACAAGGATACCTCCTACTCTCGATTTGTAAAAAAACTCGACCGCCGTTCGACACCCGGTGGTGCGGGCCAAAAAGTTGAGGGCATCGTAACCTCGATCATTGCCGATGTGCAAAAGCGAGGCAATGCTGCTGTGTTCGAATACACCCAAAAATTTGACGGGCTGAAACTCTCAGCCAAGACGATGTTTGTCACTAAGGCCGAGATCGACGAAGCCTACGCCACCGTCGACGCCGGGGTCAAAAAAGCGGTTGCGGCCAGCAAGCGCAACATCCATGCCTTCGCCAAGCGCAGCATGCGCAAAGACTGGAAGGCCAAGAACCGTGAAGGTGTTGAAGTCGGCGAACGCTTCACGCCGTATGACCGAGTTGGCGTTTACGTTCCGGGAGGCAAGGCTCCATTGGTGTCCACAGCCCTGATGACCGCTGCCTTTGCTCAGGCCGCAGGAGTTCCTGAAATCCTTGCCGCCACCCCTGCCGGGCCGGACGGCAAAATC
>JBNABE010000119.1:0-6233 GCA_049631945.1 Akkermansiaceae bacterium | reverse complement strand
TTGCCGATTTAATTGCTTATGTAGGTGATAAGCTTACCAAGGATGCTCTCATCAATCAGGTGGCAACAAGATTAGGCATTGGTGCCGAGGAGATGCGTAGCAGCGTAGTTGAAGCGGAGCGGCAAAGAGCTCGAGGCAAATTTTTTGAGCAGAGAAATGCAAATGCTGACAATGAAAATCGCGCTCTCGAATCAAAACCCAAAGCTACTGCGATGAACGGATCGATTGCTTACTTATGCCATCTGGCATTAACTTCTCAGGATGCTCAAGATTGGCTCGGGGAGCAACTTGAGACCATTACTGATCCATTAAGTTCACTTTCAGGAGGCCACATATTACGTGATATTCTCGCTAAACTTCCTGACCCTTCAAATGCTGCGGCCATACAAACATACCTCACATCATTAAAGCCTGATGATCAACAAGCTCTTCGTATTACACTTGCCCGAGACACTCCGGAATCTCCAGTCAGAGCGGCAGAGGAGACGACAGCAATGCTAGTAAACACACACTTTCAAAATAAGGAGGCTGCCGTGAGAGCAAGACTTCGGCAGCCAGACCTTGGACCAGAACAAATGGTTGCACTCATGAATGAAGCCAAAGAGCTTCAAGACATACTAAAAAACCTTCAACAAAGGTTCATAAGATGACGGCATATCCGTCACTGATGAAATATCTGGGTTTTAGTTAGTCACTGGTTTAGCCAAAATAACCGCGTCGCCCGCTTGAACTACCATTCCAGGCTTCATGCTGCGATAATCTATGTCTGCGATAACACGCTTACCTTCAATCGCATTGATGCTCACTTTCCCAATGAAATGAGCACCTCTTTTGACAATTAACTTGCTGGCCTCGTCAACAGGCATGTTGTCTGGAACGTCAATGACTGCAAATCCCCAGTTGTGGTCGGCTGCAGTAATACGGCCTTCGACCTTGTTGGCTGCAATACGTGACTTTCTTTTTTGAATTCTGTCGTTTAGTTCAGCTATCTGCTGTTGATTAGACGATAATTTCTTGTCTGCAGATTCAGCTAATATTTGCTGATCTTCAAAATTTCGGTTTGCTTTTTTAACATCGTTCTCAAGTTGCTCAACAAGTGCAGGCACTTGGTTTAAGTCAACGTCTCCACCCAACTCGGCGAATGCCTTCTTGACGTTGGCAATGACTTCTTGAGTCTGTTTGAGCTTACGGTCCTGCTCAGCGATTTTACTACTCCAGCTAGAGGACTCTCTTTTACCTAATTTAATTTTGGCCTCAACATTGTCCAGTTCTGCCTGCGCCTCAACCAATGACTCCTTAACCTGGTCTCTCTCCGCTTCCATGTCCTTGGCCTCTTTTTTGGTTTTAATAATATAGGCATTACGCGTCAGGTTCTGACTTTCCAGCTCTATGCGATCATCTTGCAAAGAACTAAATTTGCCCATTGTGCTGAAGGAAAACCAACTACCTGTGAGTATGACAAGGATCGCAATGAGATAGAGAACTACTTTCATGGGTGAGTCTTAGGTAAGGGAAAATTTAGATTAGAAAATGTAGAGAATGAAATCGCAAAAATCTGAAGCTTTATCGTGTTGTTATCTGGCATACCAACTCAGTTTTTCTGCTGCCATATTGTCAACCTGCTCTGGAATGACAACATCACCAGATCGTAATACGGTATTCGGAGATACTGACTTCTCGATAATATCGGCAGCAGCACGGCCAGCTTCAACGGCTGTGACTTTAAGCTTAGCAATCACTTCATCACCTCTGACCACTTCTAGGTATGATCCCGGGACCACACCTTCGTTGTCTCCACCAGAGAGAATCACAAAACCCCAATTTTTGTAGACCGAGCGAATAGTTGTTCTTAGGCTGGCTAATGAACGACCTGTCGAGTAGTCACCAATCACTTGGCTAAGAGACTGTATCTTCTGCTCGCAATCCTGATTCTGCTGGTTGAGCTCAGCTATTTTATTCTTCTCGTTCGCTATTCCTTCTTCTGCTTCTACCAGCTGATTACGCAAGCGCTTTAGCTTCGGTATGAGAACATCTGGAGCTGGTAAATCTTTGAGTATGTTATTGGCATTGGTGATGTCGCCTTCTTTGTCATCGAATGCCTGCTTTAAAGATGCTATCTCTTTTTTGAGATCGTCGTAATCCCTGATAGCTGTATCTCTGATTTTACCCGTTTCTACCAGCTTGAGGGCATTAGAATCTTTTGCTGACTCTGCTGCCTTAAATCTTTTTTGCTCGCTCTCTAGCTCATTAACTGTACGAACCTTGTCAGCCTGAGCGGCTTGAAACTTTCGAATTTCATTTTTGTAAGCCTGCTGGTTTTTAAAGGCCACAAAAGCCGCAATGACCAAAACAACGGCTGCGATGATTCCAATAATTTTAGACATGATGGGTAGAAAAATATGTTACACACATCCTAACTGGTGTGAGCAACTTTAGGCATTTTACAAATTTTATAGATAACCCGCAATGTAAAATTCGTTTATTTTCATCGTGTTTTTCCTTGAGTTTACGATGATTACCTCACAATAGCGCGGCAACCTCGACTCATTTTTGTAATCATGCAGATTATTTTGCGCATTTTCTCCTATTTAGGTAAGTACCCCAAGCTAGCAAGCGCCCAGCTGATATGCGCCATTTTGATGACGCTTATGCTTCTGGTATTTCCCATGATGACTGGGCGCATCAAGCGTGAGGTAATTGACAATGGCGAAATTGAAAAGCTCTGGCCCTTCGTCATTGTCGTCGTGATTGCCTTTTTCTTGCGTGATTTATTCAATTGCTTGCGGATTCTCATCAATAATACTTTTGAGCAAAAAGCGATTTATGATTTACGCTCATCTCTGTACAATAAACTTCAGAGACTTCGCCTCAAATGGTTTGACGAGAGGCGTACTGGAGACGTCATGACACGAGTCGCTGAGGATGTCCCTCAAATGGAGCGCGTTCTTATTGATGGTATTGAACAGGGCCTAATCGCTCTATTGCAAGTCATCATCGTCACCATTTTCCTATTCACTAGATCTCCCATTTTGGCGATTAGTGCGTTGGCTCCCCTGCCCCTCCTTGTTGTTGGGGCATGGCTATACACACGACACGCGGGCAAACGCTATCGCATTGTGCGCAAGGCTACAGGTGAGATGAATGCAATGCTACATGACAATATTGCAGGGATTAGGCAGATCAAATCCTATGCTGCTGAGGATGATGAGTTTGCAAGCTTCAATAAGTCCTCCTCTCAGGTTCGCGATGCCAACCTCACCGTGATGAAAGCATGGGCGGTCTACTCACCCACGATGAGTTTTTTTAACTCCATAGGCTACACCTTGGTTTTAGCCATCGGCGCCTGGCAGATTTATCATCATGGTCTAGACAATGCAGTCTTACTGGAGTTTTTCACAATTATTTGGGCGCTGTATGAGCCGCTAGGAAGGCTCCACCAGCTCAATCAAATGGCCCAATCGTCTAAGGCTGCAGCAGAACGCGTATTTAGCATCTTGGACGAAGATGATGAAATTCATGCTATGGATGGTGTCAATTTACCCTATCCTACAAAAGGTCATGTCAAATTTGAGAATCTTACATTTGCTTATGCAGATCAACCAACTCTCTGCAATTTGAATTTGGAGGCTAACCCAGGGCAAACGATTGCCTTGGTAGGTCCCACAGGTGCAGGCAAATCAACCATCGTTAATCTCCTGTGCCGCTTCTATGAATATGATTCCGGATCAATCACCATTGATGGCATTGAGCTCAACACCATTGCCAAAAAATCTTTGCGATCCACGATTGGTTACGTCACTCAGGATGCCTTTCTCTTCAATGGACCGGTTCGAGAAAATCTGTATCTAGGCAAGCGAGATGCGTCCGATGAGGATATGTGGAGCGCATTAAAAGCCGCCAATGCAGATCAGTTTGTTCGCGAACTACCAGCTGGACTTAATACGATAGTGGGCGAGCGAGGTGTCAAATTGTCAGGTGGTGAGCGCCAACGCTTATCCATTGCTCGAGCTTTGCTCAAAAACCCACCCATTTTACTGCTGGATGAGGCCACCGCATCGGTTGACAGCGAGACTGAGCGATTGATTCAAGAAGCTCTGGACCACCTCATGAAGAACCGTACTGCTTTTGTTATAGCCCATCGATTGTCAACGATACGTAATGCAGACATGATTCATGTTCTCGATCATGGCCACATTATTGAGAGCGGATCTCACGAGGAGCTGATAAGCAAAAACGGCAAATATGCAGAACTATCACGCCAATCATTCCTTCGCTAGCCATCTGTGATGACAGCGGTTATCACTGGGTTGCATGTAAGCCAATTATTCGGCCCACTCAACTTCGGCACCCTTAACCCAAAGGTCTTCCAAACTATACAATTCACGCAGATCGTTGTGCATGATGTGCACCATAACATCGATATAGTCCAAAACTACCCATCGAGAATCGGCATTCCCTTCTGCATGAACAGCCTGCACCTGATAATTCTCGACAATCTCCTTTTCGACATCACGCATCACCGCCTTGAGGTGAGGTAAGGAGGTTCCCGAGCAGACCACCATAAAGTCGGTGAGTGAGGATATGCCTTTAAGGTCAATGACACGAATGTCCTCGGCCTGTATTTGCTCAGCGGCACGTGCGCAAGCAATAGCGAGTTCCTGTCCTTCAATAGCCATGAAATTTTGTGATGTATGGGGATAAAAAAACCGCCTTGGTTGGCGGCGACATGGTAGTCATAGTCACTGTGGCATAGCATCGTGTTGATGAAGCCTAAAACTGAAAACAAAATGGAGCATAGCGGATTCGAACCGCTGACCCCTTGCATGCCATGCAAGTGCTCTACCAACTGAGCTAATGCCCCTTGTTTTCAACATTTCCCACCACAGCCGTAAAGCACACGCAGTAGGTCATGCGAGCTGGACGTATCTCACCCGAGGTCATGTGGCAAGAGGTTTTTTATGACTGCAAGCTTCTGCTCTGGGCTAGTGGCTGGCTTTGACCAACCATCTCCTGAGATCTTGGGCCACACTCAAGGTGCTGTCGAGTCGACGCCCGCGGCTATTGACCCATGTCTGAGACGAGAAGACGGGGTGCGTTAACCACACTACGCCTGCACCAGCCGATGCTGAGTCTGGCTCTGCTGCATCATCTTTCAATTTGTTCCACCACACTACATCCTCAGGGGATTTGGTGGTTGCTTGCCAGGCTGAGTCGGCTGCATCCGGCATCTTAGACATGGTCTCTATGCCAATAATCCCATGACAGCGTTCGCCTGCTTTGAGGCATTGATTCATCAACCATTGCTTCTGCTCCTCCCGTGAAATATCCATTGGTGTGAAAACAAAACGAATGGTGCGGTCGGGAATTTCGCGAGCCATTGAAGATGCGAGCATTATTAGCGTTGATACCGTGTTTGCATCCGCATCCACGCCCACGCCTGCATAGGAAACCATGGCAAAAACAACCTCATTCGGATTCTTTTGCCCAAGTATTTCGACAGATAAGCTCTTCCATAAAAATCCGTGTGCCGCCTCACCCTTTGATCTGGCTACTGGATAACCTACATTCTGGGGTCCAAGGCGACCCTCAATCATCGATGCCGCTCGGCGCAATCCCGCCCTCCCCTGTTCTGTTCGAATATTACGCTGGCCGATGCGATCCGTAAACTTCTCAACCATATCTTCCAAATCACTAATTCTCAATCCATGAGATGCAATAACAGCATGATTTTTCTCATCCTCACGCTCCAAATAAAAATACATAAACATGAAGATGATTGTCCCTATGACAACCCCAACGGGTAGAATCATGAGCAGTATTTTATACACACGTGGCGATTTGAGATCAGTATGGTTTACTTTTGGGTCTGGCATCGAACTAGTAATCAATATTTTTTCAATCAGTTTGATTCAGGATCTTGAGCACTTCATCCGCGGCTCTGTTGTGAGCTCCACAATCGCCAAGCTTTGCCGCTGTGGACAATAATTTTTGACGTAACTCCTCACGGCAATCTTCATTTTCCATCAGCTGCGTGATGCTTCGGCTAATATTGCCCGGCTCGGCCTCACCTTGAATCAATTCCTCAACCACTTCTTGGCCAGCCAGAATATTGACGAGCCCTATGTAATCTAATTTGACGAGTAATTTACCCATCGCCCAGGTTGGCCATGAAATTTTATAGACTAGGCAATAAGGCAGGCCCAACGCAGCTGCCTCAAGAGTAGCTGTGCCGC
>JBNABE010000118.1:0-6247 GCA_049631945.1 Akkermansiaceae bacterium | reverse complement strand
TCGACATCGGCAAAAGCGTGCTGGTTTTGCTGCCCGAGATCTCGCTCACACCCCAAACCGTCCAACGCTTCAAATCTCGGTTTGCCTCCATCCAAGAGCAAGTCGCAGTGTTGCACTCTCATCTATCACAGGGTGAACGTTTCGACGAATGGCACCGCATACGCACGGGCAAAGCACGCATCGTCATTGGCGCGCGAAGCGCTATCTTCGCCCCGCTCACTGACCTTGGGCTCATCATCGTCGATGAGGAACACGAGAACTCCTACAAGCAAGACAGCGCCCCCCGTTACAATGGACGCGACCTCGCCGTGCTACGTGCCCACCTCGAGCAAGCTGCTGTACTTTTAGGCTCTGCCACGCCATCCCTGGAATCATTCCACAACACCGAAACAGGCAAATACCATCTACTCACGTTAGCAGAGCGCGCCGATGGGCAATCACTACCGATTATTCGCATTGTCGATATGCGCATCGAGGGCAAAAAAAACAAAGGAGGGCCTGCCATCCTCTCCGATCCGCTACGTGGCCGCATGGAGGCCAAGCTAAACGAGGGCGAACAAGTCATCCTATTCCTCAATCGTCGTGGCTTTGCTCGCTCCATCCAATGTCCAAGCTGTGGTCACGTCTGCGAGTGCCGGCATTGTGCCATTCCGCTCACCTATCACCGCGCAGATGACCGACTCATCTGCCACATGTGTGGTCACCAAGCACTGCCTCCCAAGAAATGCCCCGAGTGTGGCGATTCTGCTATCCGTAGCCAAGGCTACGGTACTGAGCAGGTTGAAAGTGTGATCAAAAAAGTATTTCCACAGGCAAGAGTCGCCCGCATCGACACCGACACCATGCGTCGCAAAAACGCCCTTCGTGACACCCTGCAGAAATTCCGCCAACGCAAAATCGACATCATCATTGGAACCCAGATGATCGCCAAAGGCTTGCACTTCCCCAATGTCACCTTGGTTGGAGTACTCAACGCAGACCTCGGTTTACATGTGCCAGATTTTCGCGCTGGCGAACGCACCTTTCAGCTCCTCACCCAAGTCGCTGGGCGTGCCGGACGTGGTGAGCTCGAGGGAGAAGTCATTGTTCAGACCTACACACCACACTCTCCCTCCATTCAGTTCGCCCGCCATCATGACTTCTGCGGCTACGCCGACCAAGAGCTCGACTTCAGAAAACAGTTTGGTTATCCGCCCTTCAGCCACTGCGCTGTGATTCAAACCCGCTCCAATCACGAGCGCCGCGCTGAGTTCACCCTAGAGAACCTTCACAAACGACTCAAAAACAGCCTGCCCAACGGCATGGTTCTCCACGATCCCCTGCCCGCCCCCATCACCAAAGCCCATGGCCAGTACCGGTTCCAGCTCATGATGCTAGCCCCCTCAGCAAGGCAACTTTCCCACCACATCAACACCATCCTCGGGCAAACTCCCCCGCCTGAGGACGTTACCATCATCTTCGACATGGATGCGATGGGGTTCTAGTGCACGTTTCTGAATCAGTATTCTCATTTGATGATGCCAAAGATCCATATTTTGGTGTTTAGTAATTCATCTTTAGCGTCTAAAAAAACACATGGCCTTTCTGGAGCTAGACAACATCAAGACCCACTTCCCCGTGTCCAAGGGGATATTGATGCGCAAAGTCACAGACACCATCAAAGCCGTCGACGGCATCGACCTAAGCATTCAAGAAGGTGAAATCTTGGGCCTCGTTGGTGAGTCAGGCTGTGGCAAGTCCACCCTCTCCCGCACCATCATGCAGCTCATCCCTGCAACTGATGGCTCCGTCATACTCAAAGGTGAAAACCTTTCTACCCTTCCGCGCTCTGAGGTCAGAAAACGAAGACTCGACTTCCAGATGATCTTTCAAGATCCCTACGCTTCGTTGAACCCTCGGATGACCATCAACTCCACTCTTGCTGAAGCGATCATCCAGCGCCACAAGAAGCTCAAAGGAGATGAGCTAGATCACAAAATCGGCGAGCTCATGGAGCGTGTCGGGCTTGATTCCCGCTTCAAGCAGAAATACCCCCATGAGTTCTCAGGCGGCCAACGCCAACGCATTGCCATCGCACGCGCCCTGGCCCCCGAGCCCAAGCTCATCATTGCAGATGAGCCCGTCAGCGCCCTTGATGTATCGATCCAATCACAAATTCTCAACCTGCTACTCAAGCTGCGCCACGACCTCAAGCTCACGATGATCTTCATCTCCCACGACCTTTCAGTGGTGCGCTATATTGCTGACAATATTGCCGTCATGCATCAGGGAAAAATAGCTGAATACGGTAATGCCGAGGATGTTTTCAACAAAGCACAGCACCCCTACACACAGAAACTCATCAAGGCTATTCCGCATATCAAAAACATCGCCTAAGCCAACAACTTAAGTTACCTTACGCTCATCGCTAAATACTAGCGCAAGCCATTCCAAATTAGCTCAACGCTCCACGCGTCTCTCACATTATGAAATCCAAACCACTTGCCATCGCCATCTTCGTTTTGGTTGCCGCCCTTCTGATTGGTTTTTACAGCACCAAGAATAATAACTCAGAAAACAACTCTGCTGGAGACACTACCACCCAACAAGAGACAGCTCGGCCAGCTAGCTTAGAAGCCAGAGACAACCGCTCACCAAGCCAAAGCGAAGGGCCCAGAGAAGCAGGCGATCAGACAGAGGATGGAGAAATGCCCAAGAAATACGGCGCATTATTTCGCAAATACCTCGGTGATGACTCCATCTCCATTGCCGACGCTGCCGATGGGCTTCTAAAAATGGCAGCTGACCCAACAGCCCCCATGAACGTGCGAGCCGACGCCCTTGAGCACGCCCTCAACCTCACCGACGATACTAACTTCGAAAACGTAAATACCATTCTCAGCTCTCAAGAAAGCGCCATCCCCGAGCCTCTCGTCCAAACTGTGCTCAACGACAGCTACAATAGAAGACACATCACCCAAGTCGACACCTCCTTACGTATACTCAACGGCGAATACTCCGAAGAACTTATTGAAGAAGCCCTCGAATTACTGGAATTCCACACCGACGAAAACCACGGAAATGACATAGACGCATGGACACAAGCTGTAGAAAGGTATCGCATCGAGAACCCCACACCTGTGGAGAATACTGGGGAAGGCACTGCAGAGGACGACACTTTCGGCGACGAAGCTCTGGAGCAGTAATAAATCACCAAACCCAGCACCAAGGTCTTCTTAGCATCACTCCCTTATGCGGACTCCACTCCAAGCACCTGCATGACTCCGCACAAATCAACGGCCGACCAAAAAGCCACCTTCACTGACAGGCTTGCTTTCGCAGCCCTGATCATCATTGAGAAATTACTCGGGCTGCTCCCCTGTTCATTCGTGTGGAGAATTGGCGCCGCACTCGGAGCTGCCGCTTACCCTCTATCAGGAAAAAGACGTGCTATTGTTCTTCACAACCTAGGCATGGTGCACCCTGAAGCTTCAGCAGAGCAGCTGGCACAGATGAGTAAATCAGTCTTCAGGAACTCCTATGCTAATCTTCTATGCTCACTCAATACCAGTGGACGACCGCATAGAAGCGTCGAGGATATCCTCATCCTCACAGACCTACACAACATCGAGAATATAACTAAAGATCATGGTGCCATCCTCCTCCTCTTTCACATGGGAAACTGGGAAATCCTGACAAAAATGCATGAGTTGATCCCCAATGAAAACCCTGTTGGGGGCATGTATCGGCCACTTAAAAACCCACTCATCGACGCACACGTCAAAAAACAAAGGGAATCAGGCGGATCTCAACTATTCTCCCGTAAACGGGGCCTCATCAGGGCTCAAAAATTCCTTAAAAAAGGAGGATTCCTTGGCATCTTATGTGACCAGTGGGCAGGTGGCGCAGGCACCCTCACTGATCTCTTTGGTAAAGAATCATCAATCACGCCTCTCCCCGCCATCTTAGCTCTCAAGCACCAGTGTCCAGTAATACCCGTATCCCTATCGACCATCTCACCCGGGCACTGGGAAATGCGCTTCCATGAAGCGGTTCATCTCTCCCCCGAACTCGATAAGCTCAGCGCTACAGAGCAACTTGTCAAAACCATGGAGGATATGATGAAAGCATACAGCAAAGACATCTTCTGGATGCATGACCGATGGAAAATAAGGCCCAGCAAAAGAAAGCTGGCACGTAGTTCCAAATCCAAATCACGATGAAAGTCATTCAAATTCTACCCGAGCTCGAGTCCGGCGGCGTCGAACGTGGCACCCTTGAGGTCGGCATATACCTTGTCGAGCAAGGGCACGAATCCATCGTCATCTCCAACGGCGGCAGGCTTGTCGAGCAGCTCGAAGCTGAGGGAAGCCGACACATCACCCTCCCCGTGCAAAAGAAGCGCCTCAGCTCTCTAAGGCAGGTTAAAGTCTTACGCAGGATATTCGAGACCGAAAAGCCCGACATCATCCACCTTCGCTCCAGAGTTCCTGCATGGCTCGCTTGGCTTGCTTGGCGAAAAATGGACCCCAAAACCCGGCCACGTCTCGTGACCACCGTTCACGGCATGTATTCCGTGAATTTCTACTCAAAAATCATGACTCGAGGTGAGGCCGTTATCTGCGTGTCCAATAGCGTCAAAGATTACGTAATTAAGAACTACCCAGACGTGCCAGAAGAGAAACTCACCGTCATCCACCGCGGCGTGGATCCCGCGATGTTCCCCTATGGCTTTCAACCCTCTGCCGAGTGGCTAGAAAAATGGCGCCAACAATATCCGCAGCTTGATAGCAAATACGTCATCTCCCTCCCAGGCCGCATCACACGCTGGAAGGGGCAGCTGGATTTCATTAAAGTGATCGCCACACTGAAAGCAAAAGGTCTTCCTGCGCATGGACTACTCGTCGGAGAACCTCACCCCAAAAAACTAGAATTTCTAGCTGAGGTGAAAAACGCCATTGAAGCCGCTGGTCTGAAAAAAGACATCACTCTAGTCGGCCACCGCAGCGATCTGCGCGAAGTGATGGCAATTTCTGACGTAGTCGTCTCTTGTTCGACCGACCCCGAAGCCTTTGGACGGGTTACGCTGGAGGCTCTAGCCATTGGCAAGCCTGTCGCTGCCTACGCTCATGGAGGAGTCGCCGAGCAGCTCGATGCTCTGCTACCAGAAGGTAAAATTCCGCGTAACGATCATATGGTGATGGTGGATTGTATAGCCAGCTGGCATCAAGCCCCTCCAGCACCCTTGACCGACAACCCATTTACGCTCGAAGCGATGCTTCGCGGTATCCTGCAACGCTACTCTGATTAATTTCAAATCACAAGAATACCATGCGCCATCTAATTGCCAACGACGGCTAAATAGGTGAATATTACGGGATGCTGGTAACTACCAACAACCTAGTTTTTGCTGAACTGCTAGAATCAGCTACTAACCTCTGAGTAAACAGTCTCGATCCTAGGAATTACAGAGTCAACGAAGTATAGCTTTCTGTAAATCTCAAGTGCTGCTTCCGCACGAGCTTGCGCAGAAGGGCTGTCTTCCACTATAGTCTTCATCTGCGCCGCCAGACCATCTGCGGATCCCACAGCACAAAGTAAAGCCGAGTCATCATTCAGAACTTCCATAGGCCCTTTAGTTCGTGAGCTCACGATTGGCAAACCACGAGCCATTGCTTCCAACATAACGATACCAAAAGGCTCATCCAGAGAAGATAAAACAAAACAATCCGCAGCATCCAAGGCCTCACTCACATCCGAGAGCCACTCCCCCAGTTGAACCTGTTTTGTGATACCCAGTTCATCCGCTAGCGCCCGAAGCGATTCCAACTCAGGCCCACGACCACCTATTCGCAAACGAGCATCGATCCCCGTATCTAAGACCTGCTTAAAGGCTCGAAGCAAAAGATCGAAGCCCTTCTTCTTAACGTATCGGCCATAAGACAGAAAAGTAACCGGCCCATTACATCGCTCGGCAACACGCTCCACAGGTAGCAAACAGGAAAAATTAGGAATGACGGTAACGCCCGTCTCAGGCCATCCTTGCTCCAGCACATGTCGCCGCTGATCTTCGGTCGTACACAAAAGTTTATCCACATTTCGATACCGCTTAAGATCAACATAGTTATGAAGTTTAGAGACAATCGGCACGCCAGCTAGTTTGGCTGCGCGCCCGCCATGCCAGGCAGCCCGCTTCAACTGGGTGTGCACAACATCGGCTCGAAAATCCTTCAATAGCCGCGCGATCCGGCGAGGGGTCCAAAAGTCC
>JBNABE010000117.1:0-6410 GCA_049631945.1 Akkermansiaceae bacterium | reverse complement strand
GAGACATGACAGTGCCAATTGGCACCCCAAGAATCTCAGCAATCTCTTTGTAAGAATGTTGCTGGATGTAGAAGAGAGTCAGGGGCGCTCGAAAGGTCTCGTCCAATTTGCTGAGCAGCGCAATCGCACGCTTACCATCTAATATTCTAGCATTATCATCATGGTGGGTCGGCAGCTGGCATTCGATTTCATCAGCGCTACTATCGACAAAACGCTGACCCCGCCGAGCGATGGCTAGGTATTCTCGGTAGAGTGTGGTGAACAACCACGTTTTTGCCTTGCTTCGTTCTTTTAATTGATGCCCTTTCTCAGCCCATATACAGAAAGTTTGCTGAACCAGATCCGCTGCCGTATCTGGGTTCTTAGCCATAGAATAGGCAAAACGATACAATGCTGCGTAATGAGCATTAATTAGGTCTTCAAACTCAGGCTCCATGTCAATGAGAGTGGCTCACAGCCCTATTATTCCCCCTTTGTTTGGCACTATCGGTAAAGCTCTGCCTTAGGCCAATTATTGATGATTGGAGGCTAGAATTTCCATAATTCATACTTATCCCATGATTCGCTGGCTCTCTTGTTGCCGTTGACATAAGACTTGTTGATCCACTTTTTTGCCATCGCGGGATTTTTCTCCACACCTCGACCATGGTAATACGATTCGCCCAACTCATGTTGAGCCTTAGGCTGATTTTGAATAGCCGCTTTTTCGAACCATTTGAAGGCATTCTCTGAATTCTGCGCAGTGCCAATACCCTGCTGGTAATATACTCCAATGCTATACTGAGCCTGAGCATGTCCGCCCTCAGCAGCTTGGCTAAACCATTTGAAAGCACTGAAAGGATCCTTCAGCGTACCCTCACCGTAGTGATAACACAGGCCTAGGCTATACTGAGCCTGAGCATCCCCCTGCTTCGCAGCAATTTCATACAGTTCGAGAGCAACATTGGGCACAAAAGTTTTGGATCCGATTCTATCATCGTGGATCGCGGGCATGGCGTCGTCATCTGGCGATGGCAAGCTGTCTAGACTTGGCTCTAGACCATGGTCTTCCTTCATGGGCATACCCAAAGTATCGAGATGACGCAGTCGCTCCGATCTCTCGACCCTCCCCTCATCCGAGCTCGGGGATTGCTTTACTTGAGAATGCTTATTCTGAGATTTCATAGACAACATTTAAATTCTAAAACAACTGATCTTGGAGCGCAATACCCAAAGATGAGCTTTTCATACTGTATGATTCGTTTGGCCCAATGTCATCTTTACTCTTCAGCTGCAGACACAGCAAGTACTTCGGCTTTTATGCTGATCGTATCCCTTGGGTATTCTCCGAGGACAAAATCATCCACAGTAATCTCACCTGACGCCTCGATCACTTCATCAACTGTCTTCTCGACGGCACCTGGCAAATTATTGTCCAGAATATCATAAAAGCTGAACTTCACTTTAACCTCAGTCACCGGATAGGCATTATGATTGGTCATTTGAAATTTCACCATCATCTCTTCTAGCTCAGACATGGTCATATCCTCAGGGGGATTGACCCACAATGGCTCACTAAGCACAATCGAAGCTGCAACGGGATTTAGAACAACTTTCTCAGCTGGCTTTTCTATCTTGGGAACAATCACAACCTCCGCCACAGGCTCATCCTGGTCGAATATCACATAAGCCATAATAAGCCCCAGCACGACATAGCTCACAATGATAGCAATGGTGTTGTCTTTTTTCTTAGGCGCTGCAACAGCATTACCGCCAAGAGGGTGATTTTGCATGGAGATGGATTAGCATAAAATGTGCTATTCTCATAACAAAAATATCGATCTATAAGACTGAATTCTATACTTAACGCAACGCATCAACTAAAAGAATGATATCCCAGCTCTTAAAGCAAATGCGTGCATCCAGCGACAAACTGAGCAGAAGGACTCACAGAGCCTAAGCTCGTTGTGCACGCAGCCAATGGCCAACCTTCTCGCAAAGCTGTGCTTTGTGGATGGGCTCGTTAAAGCTGTGGTCGGCACCCTCAACAAACACAGCATCGACTGCCTCGCCCCGCAGGGCTTGCACACACTCCGTATCTTTGGGCAACACCACGTCATCAGCCGTGCCGTGCATAAGCAGCCATGGTATTGTAACGCTTTTCACTAGAGGTTCTAAGCTAACGATGTCATCACATAGATCGTACATAAAAGCAGAGGAAAGCGGACACGATTCCTCCTCCCACATCAAGCCGGCATCAGGCGTCTCATCGCCAAATTCCGTGACAGCAAATGCCTTAGTATCAATCATGCCCGCGATCGAGACGAGTGCGCTGATGCGGGCATCCTGAGCCGCTCGGCTAAGCCCCACAGCCCCCCCCATACTGTGACCTATGTAGGCAATTTTGGCATACGCATCAGAGACCGCATCAATAATTGCGCCAAGATCCTCCACTTCTTTTGAAATGGTAGCGGCTCGGAAGTCACCTTCAGAAGCACCATTGCCTGCATAGGAAAAAGCAAGCGTATCAAAACCTACATCACATAGAGCCTTGGCGGTATCGGTAATGACTGGGCGATCTTTGTCGCCGGTAACACCGTGGCCAAGGATAACCAGCCAGTTTGCATCACGGCATTTTTCATTACCTTGGGTAAAGGTATAATCCAGCGTTTCTCCCTGAGAGTTTTTGATCGTCTGCTTCATTGCTATCTCAATTCTTTGATTCGTTAATTTAGAATATTCTTACTCTGGACCGAGATTAATCGTTACGGCCTTTGAAGGTAAGCTCGGCAATGCCTGATTTGTCCAGCTCACCCTTTCCTATCTCAGTGAGCTTGGTGTATTGATCAAAGGTCGCCTGGGCCAGAGGAGCATCAATGCCCTGCGCAGCAGCAAGACCGATGGCGATGCCCGAATCCTTCGCTGCGTGCGAGGCGGAGAAATAGCAATCGTGATCACGGATAATCATGTCCTCAGCATCGGTTTCCAAGACACGTGAGTTGGCGCCCGTCTGGCTGAAGATATCGCAGAGCATCTTTAGATCGATACCGAGAGCGTCACCAATGCCGAGGCCTTCGGCGAGAGCCGCGGTGTTGATGTTCATCACCATATTGACCAGAGCTTTCACCTCCGAGGCTTTACCCGCGGCACCGACGTAGTGCAGCGCCTTACTCAGGTCATCGAGCAGAGCTTTGTGGGCATTGAAGTCCGTTTCCTCTCCACCGATCATCAGAAAGAGCTCACCATTGCGCGCCTGCGGAATACTTGATGCCATACAGGCCTCGAGGCAGATAGCCCCAACTTTAGCCGCCGCCTGTTCGAGCTGAACATGCACCGTTGGCGTGAGTGTGGCGCAGTTGATAAAGGTGCGGCCTTCAGCTCCGGCGAGAAGATTATCATCTCCGAAGAAAATGGCCTCCATCGCCTGATCATTGGTAACAACGGTGAGGATAATATCCGCATGGGCTGTCACATCAGAAAGCTTATCATATGCACAGGAGCCGATTTCACTGGCGAGCTCGGCAGCGAGATTCTCATCAATATCGTAGAGTGCGGTGACTTGGTAGCCCTTGTCCACGAGACAACGGGCCATATTCCCCCCCATGCGGCCAAGACCGACAAATCCGATTGTTTTGTTTTTCATATGCTATGTATTATTGGCAGACTCGCCGAAAAGATGACAGTCGGCAGCGAATTGTTGAAGTTTGAAATGAAAGATTATATCGCTTCGATGCCACCATGCGAAAAAAAGGCTCACCGCACGAACTGCAGGGCTATAGAAAAAGTCAGATGCGAAAATCCGGAGAGTAGCAACGTGACACAAATGAATGCTTACTGATCTGGCGCTGCTCTTTTTATCACGATTCCTAAATCCCAGTAGGATAGCTTTCCGGCAACTCTCCTTTTATCCATTCGTTTGTCTTCTCTAGGGGCTCCACCGCCCGAGTCTCGTCAATATGTAAAATAGCATCAAACTGCTTAGCGAGCCTCGTAGTAAAATAATGACTCTGACGCTCTGTTTCTGGACGATAGACCACGCCGATAGCTCGCTCCAGCAGAGGCTTCTCCAAAATACGGGTCGCTTCGTTATCCTCATCAAATCGCAGGAAAAACCCAGGCATCCCAACCTCATGAAAAAGCTGCTCGCAGCTACCCTCACATCCTAGTCTCACAATCCTCCGCTGTGGCGGTAAGTGCCACCCTATCGCCGCAGTCACCGTTCCGGTGTAGGTTGTCATGCCAATCAACCTCGCCTCAACACCATACTTTTCCCGGACCAGCTGCCCTAGGTTCCGCTCCCCGCGAAGCCCCATCGAGGTTACCCGTGCATCACCCAAATGTGAATTATGTGCCCAGACCACCACCTTCGCCTTCCCTCGCTGCTCATAGAGGTGCTTCCTGACAGCGACCAGAGTCTCCATCATATGGTCGTCACGCAAATTCCATGATTCGGAACCCGAGCGGAACATCGCCCGGTAATATTTCTCAGCACTCCTCACTGATCGAGCATTTTGCTCAGCGAAAAAATGATCATCCTTCGCGCTCACCCCATCACCTTTCAAATACATTGCCTCCCTCGCTCTTAGCTCTTTGATTTGTTCGAGCACCTCTTCTTCACAACCATGGGTCCGTCCACTGCTCACGAGCAGACCATAATTCTGCGGATCGCTGCCAAAGCGCTCGAGGCATAGATAACGGTAGCGGGCACGTTTGGCAGCCGGCGGATCAATCTTTTCCAGATAGGCCACCACCTCGTCCATCGACTTATGCATGCTGTAGAGATCCATGCCAAAAACCCCCACCTGCTCTGCATCAGCCGGGATGTGCCCATTGTGATCCCGAAGCCAGCCGACGAAATCCAGCACGTCAGCATTCCTCCACATCCACGCCGGAAAACGCTTGAAGCCAGCCAAGGCCTCAATGCTGTCTTTGTCATCACTTCTTCCGCAGACATACTGGTTGATCTGCAAAGTATCCGGAAAATCCCCCTCGATCAGGACCGCGTCAAACCCCTTCTGCTCCACCAATCTCTTGGTAATTTCAGCTCGTCTCTGGTAGAACTCGTGAGTCCCGTGGCTCGCCTCACCCAGGAGAACCACACTGGCATCTCCGATCATTTCCAGCACTGGATCGTAGTCCGCTGAAGCCCCCAAAAGGGGTTGGGCATAATCTCGGATCACCCCTGCATCCTCCCCTGCATCCTCCCCTGCGCAGTCCAAGCTCTTCCCTGGGCTCTTCCCCGAGTTCTTCTTCATTACTGAGGGCCGTATCCCAAGGAGATGACAGACCTCCTCATCCTTCGTCGCCAGAAAATCCTCATACCACAATCCAACAGCATAGAACTGCTCCGGCACTAATACGCAAACCACATCATCCGCTTCTCGCAAAAGATGATCAAAGGTCGATGAGGCGGCGACAGGCGCGGCGACAATGACTTTCGCCACTTCTTGTTCTCGCAGGAATTTTAGAGCGACCAGAACTGTGGATCCAGTCGCAATCCCGTCATCTACTAGGATCACCGTGCGCCCCGCCACCGAGAGAGGGGGGCGCCCACCGCGGTAGGTAAGTTCTCGACGTCTCAACTCTTCCTGTTCTCGTGCGATTGTCTTCTCAACCGCCTGCTCCGAAATTCCAGCCCCCTTAATCAAGTCATGATCCAAGGTCTGAAAACCTCCCGAGGCTATCGCCCCCATCGCCGTTTCCTCTCTACCTGGGATTCCTAGTTTGCGCACCACAAGTATATCGAGCGGTAAGTCAAGAGCAGTGGCGACCTCGTAAGCCACTGGTACGCCGCCTCTCGGCAGCCCCAAAACGAGCAGATCCCTCTCGTCCAGAACCATTGGCTTGAGCTTATCGGCCAGAAGCTCTCCTGCCTCACGACGATTCTCAAACCTGAACTGAGTTTTCTGATTCATGGGTCTCACTCTGCAACCACTTATCGAGGGTGCTACTTATCGAGGATTCTATTGGGGGGGGCTGTTTTTGTGGTAGCTATCTGCATCACAAAGTGTGATCTAGCTGCTTAGATTCAATGGCTGAATAAAAATTCAGCACTACACTATAGACCCCCAGAAGATGTATTGTCGATTTTTTATTCATTACGTGCGCTTAGTGTCATAGATACTGCAAGCAAAGCCTGCGGCATCCTCACTGAGCACCCCACTTGATCAACTGATTGGTCTCTTGCACGATGGAAACAGAAACAAAAAACCCCGCCGTAATCACAGCGGGGTTTTTCAAGTTGAAGTTAAAGCTCTATCTGACCGCGCCAGACGATTAACGCTTGCGGCGCAGCATCAGAGCAAGGCCGCCAAGCCCAAGCAATGCTGTGGAAGATGGCTCAGGCACGAACACCGCACTTAGCACAAGATCAGTGCCACTCTCAATGATGCTCCAATCGAGCTTGCCATTAACAAAGGCGCTGTCATCCA
>JBNABE010000116.1:348-6416 GCA_049631945.1 Akkermansiaceae bacterium | reverse complement strand
TCACGCCAGCAGATTGCGAAGAAGAAAATTCAATCAAGCAGAAGAACTAGCTATACAAATCGCAAAACGAACGAACCTGCGAGTGATCAATGGGCTGAAACGGATTCGCAACACAGCCACCCAGACCCGCTTCAGTCGATCCAAGCGGCTTGAAAATCTACGCGGTGCCTTTCAGTTGAATACAGCAGGCAAAAAACACATAGCAGGAAAATGCATCATACTCCTCGACGACATCTTCACCACCGGATCTACGGCAAATGAATGCACAAAGGTTTTACTAAATAACGGAGCAGCAAGAGTTGCAGTCCTGACCCTGATGAGGGGCTAATTTTCAACATGAACGAAAATTAAAAGATTAATCAGTATTACCCAGCCAATTTTCTTTCTTAAGAGCATCCTTGGCAGCTCGAGACTCTGCATCTTTTTTACTTTTACCGATTCCCTTACCTAGAAGTACTCCCTGCCACTCTACCGATATTTTGAACCTCTTGGAGTGATCCGGGCCTACCTCTTCAAGAACTTTATAACTGGGGCTCTCCGGCGCAAGTGCCTGCAACTTCTCCTGCAACTGACCTTTAGGATTTCTCTCATCGGGCGACTCCGCCACTTGCTCAATCCAATGCTCGCAAATTTTTTCTACTGCTGTCTTGGCAGCGCCGAGACCACCGTCGAGATACACAGCCCCCATCACAGACTCAAATGCGTCAGCAAGCGTGGATGCTCTGTCTCGCCCCCCCGATGCTTCTTCACCTTTTCCCAGCATGACGTATTCTCCGAGGTTCATCCCAATAGCAAATTTATGCAAGGCGCTACGTGATACAAGCCGTGCCCGCAGCTTCGTGAGCTGCCCCTCTGGATAGCTGGGAAACATATTATAAAGCCGCTCTGTGAGAACCAGTTGTATCACAGCATCACCGAGAAACTCCATTCGCTGGTTGTGGGGGCAAACTTCTTTTGTTTCAAAACTTTTACTGGGATGCGTCAACGCTTCCGTCAATAGCGATGGATCCCTAAATTGGTAGCCGATGACTTCTTCTAGATTAGACATGATGAACCATTACGTTTATTAAAACCAATTACTTTGTATGGCTGAGTATGGACTGAAAGACAGCGAATCAAAGAAGCAAAACAGAAAAGCACGTAACAAAAGGATGTTAACTTGCCCAAGTAAGAAACGCATCGTCTCAAAAACCAACCACATTATGGGTGATGAGTGGGGTGACTGACGGGATTCGAACCCGCGACAACCGGAATCACAATCCGGGGCTCTACCCCTGAGCTACAGTCACCATTACTCTTACTGCGTTCACTAAAAGTATGCACGCGGGGCGGGAATAAGGCATTCAACCCACCTTGCAAAGCCAAAAATTGATGATCAGGACAAAAAACCTCGCGCACATAGATCTTACAATGCCCAATCGGGAGTATCATCTGCTCACCATCAGCTCTTTGATAGGCAAATAATGGCAATAATGCCCCATCTTACGACTCGACACAGCCCCGCAATCGTTTCAACCTCCGCGCGTCATGCCTCACACTGTCGAAGATGCCCTAAACTTACTGACTGCTGGAACAGCAAAAGTCATCAGCAAAAAAGAGCTAAAGGAGAAGCTTGAACTTGGCCGCCCACTACGCATCAAGCTTGGGGTAGATCCTACCGCCCCAGATATTCATCTAGGACATACCGTGGCGATTGAAAAACTTCGCCAATTTCAGGAGCTTGGCCACCAGGCCATTCTACTCATTGGCGACTTTACAGCAACTGTGGGTGATCCCACAGGGCGATCAGCAGCCCGACCACCACTAACCCGAGACGAAGTCCTAGCCAATGCTGAGACTTACACCACTCAGGCATTTAAAATCCTTGATCCTGCAAAAACTGAAATTGTCTTCAATGGCGAGTGGTTTCGATCGATGACCTATGAGCAAGTTCTCAAGCTCAACAGTCGTGTCACCATGCAACAAATGTTGCAGCGGGAAGATTTCAAATCGCGCATCGACAAAGGACAAGAGGTTCGCCTGCATGAGCTTCAATACCCAATCATGCAGGGGTGGGACTCAGTCGAGCTCAAAGCCGATGTAGAAATTGGCGGCACCGATCAACTTTTCAACATACTCGTCGGTCGCGATTTTCAAAAAGAAGAAGGGCTTGTACAGCAAGTCGTCATTTTGATGCCACTACTCGAGGGGCTCGACGGGGTGAAGAAAATGTCAAAATCCGCGCACAACTATGTCGGGGTGAGTGATGAGGCCAACGAAATGTTCGGCAAAATCATGAGCATCTCAGATGAGCTTATGGATCGTTACTATATACTACTACTGGGCAACGATCGTGATACCGCACTGCATCCGATGGAGGCCAAGAAACAACTCGCGGCCAGTATCACTGCCCGCTACCACAGTGAAACAGCCGCTACCGATGCACGTCAAACTTGGGAGGCTCGCTTTTCTAAACGAGACACGGCTGCAGGAGCAACAGAGCTTGCCCTGTCTAGCTTGCCTACCGACCTCAACGTGATCACCCTTGTCAGCTATGCCTTCACAGAAGCTTTTAACATGACCAAGTCGAATGGCGAACTCCGCAAGCAATTCATCACGACTGGTGCTGTTCAGCTAAACGGCACAAAACTCAGTGACCCCATGGCAAGTGTCTCACCTGCAAACGGAGACATTCTTCGCCTTAGCAAGAAACAATCTGTCAAATTCACCTAATTCAACAACATCCAAACTTATTTATCATGCACGCATACGAACTTTTCCAAGCTGTCAAACCATCTATCGTCTCTGACATGCTTATGTGGATGCGAGATACAGACCGCAATCTCTACAAGACTGCCCTGGGTGGCTTAGCCTCAAACAGAAAACTACGCCTGCCCTATCTTCAGAAAAAACCAGTAACTGAGCAGATCGCTTGGGTGCACAAAAACCTACAGCTCAAAACCAGCGATATGATCGCAGAACACTTACTGCAGGTCTACTTTATGCAAGGTCAGGAGGCTTTGCTCGTGAGCTTCTGTGACGCACTGAGTATTCCGCACAATGGAAAAGGGCAAGTCGAAGGAGAACTCCCAGAAAAGCTAGATGAGGATACACTTAAAAAAGCGATCGATACCTTATTGGAAGATAATGACCCCGCACTGGTTACGCTCTATCTCCGCACATTCAACTTACAGACACCCGAAGGGTGGTCTGCCATGAGCGATGCTCTCGAAAGTGATGAGCGTCTAAAATTATCGTAAAAAGCCCCACACAGAGTCGGGTATCGGCAACAGGAAAGCAGAAATAGGCAACTAGCAATAAACCCCTGTTTTTCAACGATTTCAAGTGCTTACCACTTGACCTAGAAGGGCTATGAATGAATAGTCACGCAGGCTTAGGTTGCTACGGGCATACAAACTCATCCAGATTTAACAAGTGAGTCTGTAATCGATCCTAATACTTGCTCACATTAGTAATAAACGAGTCTACAAATAAACTCTCAACTCACTCGCAAACAATACTTTAAAACAATAATTTAAATTACATTTTACTCGAATCCCACTTCTCATGTTCGCAAAATTTTTCTCAATCAGATCAAACGACATCGGCATCGACCTCGGCACCGCCAACACTCTCGTTAACGTAAAGGACCATGGCATTGTGTTACGTGAGCCTTCGGTAGTTGCCATCAATCAGGGAACCAACGAGGTCCTAGCTGTTGGCGACGATGCCAAGCGTATGCTCGGCCGCACCCCTGGCAATATTGTAGCCATCCGACCACTCAAGGATGGTGTGATAGCCGATTTTGAAGTGACCGAAGCCATGCTCCGTCACTTCATCCGTAAAGTTAACAACAACCGCCGCCGCTCAAACCCTCGGGTGGTTATTGCAGTGCCCTCCGGCATTACAGAAGTCGAGCGCCGAGCCGTTCGCGAATCCGCTGAGCAGGCAGGAGCACGAGAAGTGTATTTAATCGAGGAGCCAATGGCCGCAGCTATTGGTGTTGGTTTGCCAGTGCAAGATGCTGCCGGAAACCTAGTTGTCGATATTGGCGGAGGCACTACTGAAGTCGCACTCATCTCACTATCCGGAATCGTATACAGTCGTAGCGTCAGAACAGCGGGTGACGAATTAGATGAATCCATTATCCAATACATGAAGCGAGCATACAATCTGATGATTGGAGAGCGCACAGCAGAAGAAATTAAGATTCGCCTTGGATCTGCCTCACCTCTGGCAAAGGAAACAACAATGGATGTCAAAGGGCGTGACCTCGTGGCTGGCCTACCCAAGACAATCACCATTACTTCCCAGGAAATTCGAGATGCCATGGCGGATCCTCTGAACACGATTGTCGACGCAGTTCGCACGGCACTGGAGCGCTGCCCACCTGAACTTGCTGCCGATCTTGTCGATCGTGGTATTGTCCTTGCTGGGGGAGGTGCTTTGTTACGTGGTCTTGATAAACTACTTCGTGAGGAAACAGGGTTACCTGTTCACGTTGCAGAGGATCCTCTGAGCGCTGTGGCAGAAGGCACGGGAAAAGTTCTTACCGAGATTTCCTTTTTACGCCGCGTAACCAGCTCCGAATCACGCTAGCCCAATCAGCTTCACGGCGGCCACCATGGCTGCGAGCTGACCGGAGATCATGAAGCCTCAAAACCTGATAGCACTGCTACTCTTTATCGCGGGTGCCTTGTGGGCACTGACGCGCAGCGAACGCACTGTCCGCAACATACAGAGCGCTTACTATACTGCTATCAGCCCTTTTTTGAAGAGCGGGGCTGCCATTGAAACAAAAGCCTCGGAATTCATTCAAGAAGTTGAGCACTCCAAAATATGGGAAATGAAATACAAGCTGGCCAAAAAAGAACTCGACCAGCGGAGAATGGAAGTTGCCCACTTACAAAAATTAGAGGCTGAAAACACCCATCTCAACCAAGCACTAAAATTTCAGGAGAACGTTCCATTTCATGTTCTCGCAGCCAAGATCATTCGTCGCCAACCATCGACATGGTGGCACACCGTTACCATTGATCGTGGTGATAAACACGGCGTTGGCGTCCAACTTCCTGTGCTCTCTCCAGAGGGCCTTGTTGGCAAAATCGACGCCCCATCAAAAGATACATCCACCGTTATTCTGCTTACCGACGAAAAATGCCAAGTATCGGCAAAAATTGACGGTACCCCCGAGGCAGGAATCATCAGCGGTCTTCGAGACACAGCAGAAGGCTCCCCTCACCTACTGTTGCGCTTCCTGAGTAAAGATGCCAACATCAAACCCGGAATGCTGGTTTTCACCACTGGCCGAGGTGGGCTCTTTCCAGCGGACATTCTTCTAGGAACGATTAAAACGTTCCAGCCTGGACCATTGTTCGGAGAAGCACTCGTTGAGCCAGCGGTGGATTTTAGCGCACTTAAAACAGTGTTCGTCAAAATCCCAAAGCCTCTAGCCTCCCATGAGGAGATTGGAGCAGCAACCGCAAACTCAACCCATTGATGAATAAGTATCACTTCAGTATCATACTACTTGTTCTTGCAGCTTGTATGGCTCAGCAATTTTCTCCTGCGATAGGAGCGCTGTTTGGAGCCCGAGTTCTTATTCTGCCACTCGTCTTTTTGTGCTGCTGCGTCTGTGTAGATTTTGCCTCCATGTTGTTACTCGCATTCATCTGTGGATTCCTTTGGGATGCACAGCATACACTAGGTCCTCAAGGAGGGGATCCTGCCATATACAGAGACCCAGTTGAGTCACTTCGGTTTGGGTATAGTATTATACTTTACGGGATGATGGGACTATTCATGCAGTTCATTCAGCCTTTGTTTCGAAAGGCAAAGTGGCACACTTCAGCTATTTTGGTGGGTGTTGGCATATTCTCATATCTTTTTACTGAATACCTTTTGCTCAATTTCGTGCGTGGAGATTTCACCTTCCCTCCCAGTGTTCTGTATCGCATTTATCTATCGAGCGCTCTGACGATGTTTTTTTCACCGCTAGCCTTCTGGATCATCTCTCAGCTTGCCTCAAGCTACCACTATAACATCCGCTACGAAGGACTTCGCCAAAAACACCGCTATATCGAGTAATT
>JBNABE010000116.1:0-338 GCA_049631945.1 Akkermansiaceae bacterium | reverse complement strand
GGTGTCACGACTCTACCAATATCAGATCAAAGAGCGACCCCGCTTTCTTAAACAAGTACCATCCAACTATGAGGTAACTATCCGCGAACCCGGTATACGAGGCGACATTACTGATCGTAATGGCGAAGTCCTTGTTCAGAACCAGCGCAACTATCAGGTTATATTCAATCTTGAGGAAATTCGTAACGACTACAAACGCTATCTTCTCCAAACCCGCGGTAAAGATGATCCGCTGGTGAGAAACTTCAGGCAGATCAAAACTCATAAAATCGTTAATGAGTGGGTTCGCCCCAAACTAGCAGTCCACCAACTTGATAAGAAATACCGGGCCAGCGCAC
>JBNABE010000115.1:0-6600 GCA_049631945.1 Akkermansiaceae bacterium | reverse complement strand
GGGCATTATCAATGACAAAAACATCCTTGAAAACAGCCACCAATGGATTGGTCACATCATTGGCAAAACCCCAAAGGGCAAAGAGGCTTGTTACTAGGATAAACGGGAGAAGAAACTTCTTCTCAACAACGGCACTTGGTTTAATGGCTGACATAATATTCAGAGTTTGTCTGTAGGTTGTGAATCAATCCAATCATCTATGAGTCAGGTTTACCTGACTCGTTGGACCGAATCAACATTCGGGGAAACTACCAATTACAGCTAAACTGACCAGAATATTCATCACTCAATTATAGGATGCCCGAGCTACGCTATGCCTCGGGCTATTAGGCCCATTAATGAAATTTCGAATGCAGTGCGTAGAATGCAGTGCGCAGAATGCATTACGTATCTACTGCGGCGTCACCCCTTTTTTAAGAATGATATTAGCATATTTATTGACGTCACCTGTAGCAACAACGGCGTGCGCCTTCTCGACACGGTCATAAAAAGCAAAACGATCAAGACGTGAAATCTTCGGGTTGAGCTCACTGTGGCGCTCAATAGCCTCCGCATAGGAAGCCTCGACTTTGGGATCTAGGCTGTCGCCCTCAACAGCTTCCATGGTAATCACAGGAGCTGGATCATAGGCATCCAGCTCAAGCAGGGGCAAAATCGCATCCAGCAGGTCGGGCACACTCAAGCCATCTGCTCGAATGACTGTGTCGTTAAATTGGTGACCCGGAAAGTGGCCATCTGCAATAACCAGCTCCTCTCCATGCCCCATACGACACATTACAGCTAACAACTCTGGTGACAACAGTGGCGAGATTCCCTTTAACATAAGGTTAATTCTAAAGACCAGCTGGTCGCATACCAGTCAATTTTTCGTCCATAAAAAAGTCCCTCTGAATTTCTCCAGAGGGACTTGTGATTAGATATTGGGCTAAACCAATTAGCTTACCTCACCGCGGGCCATTCCTTTGGCCTCAAGAGCTGCCTGTGCCAGGGCAAGACGAGCTACTGGGATACGGAATGGTGAACAAGAAACGTAGTTGAGTCCTGCCCGAGCGAAGAACTTCACAGATTCAGGATCTCCACCGTGCTCACCACAGATACCGAGCTTAAGGTTTTTCTTTGTCTTACGACCACCCTTGGCTCCCATTTCAACAAGCTTACCAACACCATCCTGATCAAGGCTGGCAAATGGATTATTATTGAGAACTTCTGCATCCGTGTAGGTCTGCAAAAAGCTGGATGAGTCATCACGTGACAAACCGAGGCCGGTTTGGGTGAGATCGTTTGTTCCAAAAGAGAAAAATTCAGCATGCTCAGCTACTTCTTCAGCAGTGATTGCTGCACGAGGAATCTCGATCATGGTTCCCACTGTATACTTCAACTTAGCCTTGGTGAGACCCAGTTTCTTACGAACGGCTGTGGCGGTCTCGTCGATGACTTGCTTTTGAAGCTCGAGCTCACGAGCATAGGAGACGAGCGGCACCATGATCTCTGGGAGAACCTTGATGCCCTTCGCTTGAACTTCTGCCGCTGCTTCGAGTATTGCCTCCACCTGGGTAGCGGTCACAGCTGGGTAGCTAATACCCAAGCGACAACCACGGTGACCAAGCATTGGGTTCTCTTCGTGAAGTGCGTGAATACGCTTGGTGATGGCCGCAGCGCTCATACCGATCTTCTTGGAGAGATCCTTCTTCTGAGCAGCATCCATTGTGCCGATGAACTCGTGAAGTGGTGGATCCAGCAAGCGGATAGTCGCAGGGCGACCAGCAAGTGACTTAAAGATGCCGATGAAGTCTTTCTTCATGAACACCTTAATCTTCTTAAGTGCCTTAGCACGACCTGCATCATCGTCAGCAAGAATCATCTCACGGACTGAGTCGATGCGGTTGCCTTCGAAGAACATGTGCTCAGCACGGGTAAGACCGATGCCTTCAGCACCGAACTTGATCGCCTGCTCGACCTGCTCTGGTGTGTCAGAGTTGGTGCGGACACCGAGCTTACGGAGCTTGTCTGTCCAGCTCATGAGCTCCATGAACTTCTTATAAGTGTCAGAGCGCTTGGCTGCTGCTTTATTCTCAATCAGTCCTTGGATCACCTGTGAAGGTGAAGACTTGATACCACCTTTGTAGACACTTCCAACAAAACCATTGAGGGAAAGCTCGTCACCCTCTTTGAGAGTAACACCGTTTCCAGATAGGGTCTTCTTACTGTAGTCAATACTCATTCCGTGTGCTCCACAGACACAAACTTTACCCATCTGGCGGGCAACGAGTGCCGCGTGTGAAGAAGCACCACCTTCAGTCGTGAGGATTCCGTCAGCAGCGATCATTCCACGAAGGTCTTCTGGTGAAGTGGCCTGACGAACAAGAATGACTGACTCACCTTTTTCAGCAGCTTTGACCGAGTCTTCCCAACTGAAGTAGATCTTTCCAGATGCAGCACCAGGTCCAGCTGGAAGGCCGCTACCAATCTTCTTAGCTGCTTTCTCTGCCTTAGTGTCAAAGATGGGCGCAAGAAGATGGCTGAGGTCATCAGCAGGAATACGGAGAATAGCCTCCTCCTTCTTAATGAGGCGCTCCTTGACCATGTCGAGGGCGATGTTCACAGCAGCGAAACCGGTGCGCTTGCCGTTACGGGTCTGTAGCATCCAGAGTTTCCCTTCTTCGATGGTGAACTCAACGTCCTGCACATCGCGGAAATGCTTCTCAAGCTGCTTACGGATTTTCAGAAGCTCTTTGTGAGACTTAGGAAGGTCCTTAGCCATCTTAGCAATTGGCTTGGGTGTACGAACACCAGCTACAACATCCTCGCCCTGAGCATCGATGAGATACTCACCGTAGAAAACATTTTCGCCAGTTGCTGGGTCACGGGTGAATGCAACACCTGTACCAGATGTCTTACCTGTATTACCAAAGACCATTGCCTGCACATTCACAGCGGTTCCCCATGCGGCTGGGATACCATACTTCTGGCGGTAAACAATAGCGCGGTCGTTATTCCATGAGTTAAACACGGCATTAACAGCACCGATGAGTTGATCGCGTGGGTCCTCAGGGAAATTCTTGCCTGAACGCTTTTTGATGAGTGCTTTGAACTCAGCAACAACTTCTTGAAGCTGCTCAGCAGAGAGACCAGAGTCATCTTTGACTTTGGCTTTAGCTTTCGCATTGTCGAGGATGACCTCATAGGGGTCATGGTGCTCACCATTTTCAGCTTCCACCTCCATAACAACACTACCATACATCTGTAAGAAGCGACGGTAAGAGTCCCAGGCGAACTTAGCGTTACCAGTTTTCTTGGCAAGCGCCTCAACGACTTGGTCATTGATACCCAAGTTGAGAATCGTATCCATCATCCCCGGCATGGACTCACGAGCACCTGAGCGAACAGAGAGCAAAAGTGGGTTTTCGAGGTCGCCGAACTTCTTACCCATTGCCTTTTCCACCTTAGCGATGTTGGCTTCGATCTCAGCGTTGAGGGTCTTGGGGTAGTTCTTCTTGTGATCGTAATAGTAGGTGCAAACCTCAGTCGTGATGGTGAAGCCAGCTGGCACTGGGATTCCAATCAAGCCCATTTCCGCTAGGTTAGCACCTTTGCCACCTAGAAGGTTTTTCTGTGAGCCATTGCCATCAGCTTTTCCACCTCCAAAGAAGTAGACATGTTGTTTGGGTTTACGCGCGACTTTTTTACGAGTCTTGCTAGCGGTTGCCTTAGAGGCAGCTTTCTTTGCGGTCTTGCGTTTAGCAGTAGCCATCTTATATTAATTCGGTTTGTTTGTTAGATGAAAGATGCACATCGTATGATGATTACTTTCAGAAATTAAGAGCGCGCAACATAGCAAGACTGCGTATTCGGTCAAGTGCCTGTGCAGGTTTTTATAACCGAGGGAGCACTCATGGCACGAGCCATGCAATCGATTACTTCACCAATATAAGATGCATAACCTGTCTGGTACGCTGTGCTTGTAACAGCCTACGCGACATTGGCCCCGCAAGCAGAGGGCCCCAGTAGCCGCTGCATGTTAAACTACGACAAGCTTGAAGCACTAGTTACCAAAAACTGTCTTTTGAGGCACCTTAATAGTATCCCCAGGATAAACAGGAATTCTCATATCTTTGGCTAACCTAATATTGTAGACACCTTTTTTGGCACCACCTCTATGTAGCTCTACTCTTTTATCAGAGCCAAAAGTGTCAGCACCGCCTGCCGCCGCAACCGCTTCAAACAGCGTCATTCCTCGTGTGTATGGAATAGGCCCTGGACTGCCTACAAAGCCACCCACTGTTACGATTTGGGCATCAATTTGTTGAGCGGCTTCATCCTTGTTGGAGATGACCTGGATACGCGGGTTGACGTAGATTTCCGCGTTTCGGTATGCCTTCTCAATGTTACGTGCGAGATTCGAGCTTGATAGGCCGCTCGCTCTGATCCCATCTCGCAATAAAGGCAAATAGATGAATCCTTTGGCATCAACAGGGTAACCACCATCAAACTTTGCCTGCTCACCAGCAGGGACCCCTTTGATTGAAATATTAAGCGTCGTATTTGATGAAATTGTGGCTGCTTCCAATTTAGTCAAAGGTAATGCCATCAAGATAGACAATATGGCGGCGATCGAAGTAGATGTGCTCATGGTTATGATGAGTTGGATAGGTGGTAGTATTATTTTGTTTAGCTCAAAAAATAATAGGGAGGGTAATTAATACAGGTCTTCTTCGCTCTCACTTGATACAGGCTCCGCCAACTTCCCATGAGAACTGCTTTGCGGCAACTCTTCACCAGTGTTGGGTGCATAGTAGGTGTAGTAACTAGTGTAATATTGATACTGATTATCACTACGCACATCAACATTATTCAGCACAACGCCTACGACTTGACCACCAACGTTTTCCACCGCTTGCTTAACTCTTACGAGCATATTACGCGGTAATTTCCGGTGCTGAACAACGATCATGGTGAGGTCGACTTCACTGGCTAATACAGATGCATCACTGACTCCAAGAATAGGAGGTGAGTCAATCAATACTAGGTCGAAGCGCTGCTTTACATCCTGTATAAGCTCAGACATACGTCGTGAGTTTAGTATTCCAGCAGCGTCTGCTGGCAGTATACCAGATGGCATAAAGTAAAGGTTATCCACCGGTGTCTGAAGAATCACATCCTCAAGTAAAAGATCTGTTGTCAGGTAGTTGGTAAGACCCACTGAGTTACTAATGTCAAAGAAGGTGTGTAATCGTGGGCGACGTAAATCCGCATCGATCATCAGTGTCGTATAACCTCCTTGCGCGCAGACATACGCCAAGTTCACGAGAGTAGTGGACTTACCTTCACCAGCACCACCAGACACCACGGTAATCGCATTATCCTCTGGGTTCTTGCGGTTAAACTCGATATTGGTGCGCAAAATACGATAGGCTTCAGCATCTGGGCTGAGCCCACTTTGCTTATGCAAAACTCCCACATCTCGCGGAATGACAGCGAGTACTGATACATTCAAAAAACGCTCAACATCTTCTAAACTTTTAACTGAGGTATCCATGTATTCCAAGAAGAAGGCAATGCCCGCTCCAAACACCAGACCCACGACTGCTCCCAATGCCAAGTTCATGGGTATATTTGGACTGACGGGAGTATCGTTGATTACAGGAACTTCGTGAACAATGATGTTCGTCGGATTCATTTTTGTTTTGGTTTTCTCGGAATTGTACGTTCTCTCAAGCCCCTCTTTCAAGTCAAGGGCCCTATCATAATCATGCCGCGCCATGTTATATTCCGAGTATCCTCGTGACTTTTCTGTTCCCTGACTTTGATATGCCTCAACGACCCCTTTCAGTCCTTCCACTTTTTTATCAAGAATATCAAGGTTATGCTTTAATGCCTTTTTTGCATAATTAGCTTTTCTCGTTAAGCTTTTCTCAAGGCCAATAATGATTTTTTCCTGCATCTCTACATCTGGATGCTTGGCGCCAAAACCTGATGCACGCATCTTATCGAGGTCTCTTTTAGCCTCTTCAAAGCGGGTGTAATCCTCCTTGAAACCAACATCTGGGAGCTCTGCCGCAACCGCAATCAAATCCGCTTGGTCAACAGCCAAGAGCTTATTGATTTGAACCGCAATAGCATCTCTTTTTCGGTTCGCTTCATATAGGTCGTTATCCGCCTTCTCCTTTAGAGGAAGCGTACTTCCAATTGTCTTCCCCCCCTTTTCGTCTTCCACAAAGATGAGTCCATGTTTCTCCGCTAAATCTTCAACCCGCTTACGCAACAATGTGATGGTATCATTCTGATTGATCAGCTCAATTTTAATCGCTTTGAGCTGCTCACTGCGAGCACTACGCTCCAATGCATTTCGACGTTCTCTGTAGGCCTCATATACAGCCTTCGCAATTTCTTGGGCTTCGGCTTTTTTGCTATGCCTTACAGATATTTCAATGATGTCTGTACCTCGCCTCTGGCTCGTTCTTACAATTCCTCTCAGTTGGCGTAATACAGACTTCCTGTCTTGCCCCCATCGGGACTCGAGCTGAATTTGATCAATCGCTATACCCAGTGTTTCCGGCGCAACGATAATCTCAAATTGAGTATTCATGAATTGTCGTGATA
>JBNABE010000114.1:0-6676 GCA_049631945.1 Akkermansiaceae bacterium | reverse complement strand
GCCGTTTTGGGGTGGAACACAGTAAGAGCAAATTCAGGAGAGAGGACCGCATCCAACTCAACGCCTGTTTCCAAATGCTCCTTGAGGGATATTGATCTCTCAAAGGCAAACAAAGCTCCTATCCTTTTCTTGGAAAGCTGGGCAACAGCATCACAGAAGGTGTCGAGAAACTCGTGCTTCTGGGTCTTCGAGAACATGAACAGCTTAGTGCTGCCAAGACGTGCCAACGCATTGCGGAGCTCAGGCTGGAAAATAATGATTAAGGCCAGTGCCATTAGTGCCAGGACTTTGTAGAGCACCCACCAAATGACCTGCAGATCGAGTAGTAGAGACAATAAGGACAATACCACCAAGAGTAAAACCAGACCGACGAGGATTCTGGCACCGCGTGTCTTACGAAATGCCCTGTATATCTGATAGAGGCCGATCCATAGAATTAAAATTTCTATTGCGGCGACCCAATTGTCTTTGAAGAAATCCACTTTGCTGGCGCGAACATAAACAGAAAAGCTCTTACTGAAAACTTCAATCTGATACCAGCTTGCATAAAACCACACCAGAAAATCCTGTTCATTCCTGAATTTCCATCTAAACCCCCCATCAACCAAACGTTCGATCCGTATGAGTGAAAATAATACCTTTCAAGAAATAGCTGAAGCCATCCGCGCTCACGATTCCTTCATCATTCTCAGCCACATCCGCCCTGATGGCGATGCCATCGGCTCCCAAATCGCCCTCGGCCATGCCCTCGAGCAAATGGGTAAAACCGTGCATTACATCAACGAGGACGGCACACCCGACAACCTGACCTTTCTACCGGGTAGTGACAAAGTTCAAACGCCTCCCGCTGAGCCCCTCGATATTGAGGTAGCCATCGCACTCGACTGCGCCACCAAGCCTCGCCTCGGAGATAATGCCCTCAACGCAGCCAGCAATGCCACTCTCTGGATCAACATCGACCACCATGTTTCCAACCCTAAATATGGCGACCTTAATCACATTGATTCCGTCTCTCCTGCCACCGGACAAATCCTTTACAACTTGATCACCGAGCAGGACCTGCCGTTTTCTGAGCTCACTCGTGATGCCATCTACGTTGCTGTGTCCACTGACACAGGATCATTCCAATACTCCAACACCACAGCTACTACTTATGAGATGGCTGCTGACTTGGTCCGCCGTGGAATCGATGTGGGTACCATCAACGCTCTCACCTACGATAACAACCCCTACCGTCGTATTGAGTTGCTACGTTCTCTGCTGAATACCTTGGAGCTTGAGCAAGATGGCAAAGTGGCCCATTGGGAGCTCCCCAACAGTGTTAAAGAAGAACTCAATCTCAAACCCGAGGACAGTGAAGACCTTATCGACCTCATCCGAGGCATACAAGGTGTGATCGTAGCCGCCTTCTTCGAGGAACTCCCCGATGGCAAAATCCGTGTGTCGCTGCGTGCCAAGGACAGCTCAGTGAATTGTAGCGAGCTGGCGCAACGCTTCAAAGGTGGTGGCCATGCACGTGCTGCGGGCATCCGTATGCCGGGCCCATTGGCAGATGCACGCCAGCAGGTCCTCGCTGCAGTTGCTGAAGTGCTTTAGCGCCAGGCTACCCATATTTTTTGGTCTTACCGGAAAGATAGGCAGAGCCGCTCACACTGCCCACACATATTACCTATTTTGCCATGCAATCTGATCCCAATGTCCCATGTGGTGTCCTACTCATTGACAAAGAGCCAGACATGACCTCGCACGATGCCGTTGCGATTTGCCGCCGCCAGCTCAAGTTCAAAAAAATCGGTCACTGCGGCACACTCGACCCGATGGCCACCGGACTCTTGATGCTTGTCATTGGTCGTGCCACTAAGATCCAAGATTTACTAATGTCTGAGGACAAGCAATACCGAGGCACTCTGACACTCGGCACGACTACATCCTCACAAGATAAGGAGAGCGACATCCTCGAAGAGAAAGAAGTTCCGCTCTTCACTGCCGAGCAGATCGATGCGGCTTTCGAAAAATATACCGGCCACTTTGAACAAGTGCCTCCCATGGTGTCGGCCATCAAGAAAGACGGAGTGCCACTCTACAAACTGGCACGCAAAGGCATCGAGGTGGAGCGCAAAGCACGTGCAGTTTATGTAACTGATTACACGATTGATCGCATCGAACTCCCCGAGGTCCAGTTCACCGTGGACTGCTCGAAAGGCTTTTACGTACGCACCTACGCTCACAATATTGGCCAAGATCTCGGCTGCGGAGCCCACCTATCGGCTCTACGCCGCACCCGCTCAGGTAAATTCACCGTGGACAAGGCGATGAAAGCCAGTGATCTTAAAACAGCCAGTGCAGACGACATCCGCAACTCGCTCATCTCCCTCGCTGAGATTTCACTGATGCGTGGAGCTTAAACGTTATTCTCAATTCACTATTCTAAAATGGACTATTCCACCCTGATCTCACAACGACGCGAGCGCTTCGCTGAAGTAGAGCAACTCATCACTGATCCGGACTTGTTCTCCGATCAAAAAAAAGCGACGGAGACCATGCGTGAACACCGCCGTCTGAAGGAGCTTCTTGAAATGTGGGATGCCCTCGAGTCGGCCAAGAAAAACCTCGAGGAAAACCGCGAACTCGCCAAAGAGGACGACGAGGAGATCGCCGAAATGGCCAATATGGAAATTCCCGAGTTGGAGGCCACCATTGAAAAACTTTCCCAGGACGTGCAATACTCTCTACTTCCACGTGATGAAGCAGAGGACCGAGATGCCCTGCTGGAGATACGTTCTGGTGCGGGGGGTGACGAGGCCGCGATTTTTGCCGGTGAGATGATGCGCATGTATCAGCGCTACGCGGAGCAGCGCAACTGGAAATACGAGCACCTCGATTCTACACCATCAGAGGCAGGAGGATTCTCCAAAGTCGTCATCAAAATCACCGGTGAAGAGGTATTTCGTTTTATGAAATACGAGTCTGGTGTTCATCGTGTTCAGCGCGTCCCCGCCACCGAGACCCAAGGGCGTATTCACACCTCCACCTGCACGGTCGCCGTCATGCCCGAGGCCGAGGACGTTGACGTGCAACTTAAGATGGAAGAGCTTGAAATCAAAGCCACCCGATCCGGTGGCCCCGGCGGACAACACGTCAACACCACCGACTCTGCCGTGCAAATCACGCACTTACCAACCGGTATTCAGGTCAAATGTCAGGACGGCCGCTCTCAGACCCAGAACAAAGAAAAGGCACTCGAAATCATTCGCGCCAAGCTCTTTGAGGCCAAACAACGCGAGCAGGCCGAGCAATACTCAGCTCAACGTCGCTCCCTGATTGGCTCAGGTGACCGGTCGGAAAAAATTCGCACCTATAACTATCCTCAAAACCGTCTGACCGACCACCGCATTGGTTTCACCACCCACAACATGGATGGGGTTTTTGATGGCGACCTCTTTGAGATCACCGAAGCATTGCAGAAAGAAGAGATGGCTCAGAAGCTAGAGGAAGCTGGCATGGTTTCTTAGACCAGTCGCTCCACTCGGTCTATTTTTGCTGCCAGTGCCCGCTGGATAACTGCACCCAAGTTCCCTTGCTCGCACTCTTGCGAATACTTGCTGCACGGGTCTTGCCGACATCAGTAGCGCTACTTCTCGTCTTAGTAGCTATAGCATAATAAACCGCCTTGCGGTCATCGTTCTCGGCTTTAACTGTCGCCGATTGCGCACTACTTAAACTACTACGCACAGTAAGATAGCCCTGATTATTCTCCCCAACTGCTCCACTCTTTTTGAGCAAAACCACATCCCCCAGACGTTTCGCCATACGGGATTTGATGGCCGCGGTATCGTCAGCATCAGCATAGGGGGCGAGGCCGACCAGGAGGACAAATAAAGACATTAATAAGGTGATCGATTGCTTCATCATGGGATTCATTGGTTAGTTGTTAATTTCTTTTTCCTGCGCATCCAAATCACCAAAGAAATCATCAAGTTCCTTTTGTACCGTAACGCGGACATTGACATTAATTTCTATGGGCTTCACCTCGATAGGTTCAACTTTTACATTGGCACAGCTCGAACAGCCTAAAACAGCACCAATTATGAAAACAGTGGGATGGAAAAATCGTATTTTGTACATCATCTAGTTACTGCGACGAATATTAGGTCAGGTTTATTCAAAATAACAGGGGAAACTTCCCTCTCCATCGGATGGCTGCTACAGACCAAAATTAAGCCGATCCCTGTGGCGTAGCAATAGCTCGAAGAAATCCACCGCCTCATCATCCGGCTTGAATCCGTGTACATTGAGATGAATGGGGGGCGAACCTTCGACCTGAGGAGCATGCCCTTCTAATCTCAGCACTATTGCCTTGTCTTGATCACTAGGATCAAAGAGACGAACATGCAAAACCTTAAGCTCAAGATCCTGCAATGATTGCTCTACCATTTTCATTCGGCGGTATTGCTCCGAGTTGGGGGCGAGCCCGGCACTGAAGCTATCACCCGCGTCATAGCACAGCTTGCCTTTTGTCCCTGGGGTCAGATACATCACGCCTCGTCCCGGAGTGATTTCCCCCTGTCTTTTTTCGATGGGTAGTAGCCCATCCACGCTTCCACTGATGCGTCCTGAAAATGAGGGGAACAAATCAGCCAAAAGTGCCAGATCGAGTTTTTTAAACCTCATGATGAAAGCGTAGTCAGCATCACCCTCAGGCAGAACGAAATCATCAATCAAAACCTCTCCACCCATCGCGTTAAAACGCGCGTCTCGTACACTTACATCGCCGCTCTCCAGTAGCTTATAATCCATGGCAAGATCCTTCATCGTTACATCAAAAGCTATCGCTTTACGTGCCGTAACTCGGTGAAAGTCCGCTGTGCTTTTTAGCATCAGTGAATCCATCTGAATATCTGCCTCGATTCCCTCGAGGAAGGGCTCCTGATTGATCAGCGAAATAGCTCCCTCACTCAAGCTCCCGCTCAGCGTTGCTTGCATAGCACGATCTTTGGCGAGAGAGAAATTCATCTTCACCGAGAATTTACCGCTAACACTTTTTCCCTCCATACCATCAACCAACATGGTAGCATCTTCCCAAGGAGTGCGGAGGTGAGCCTCCTCCACCTCAATGCCACCGTCTAACTCCCAGCCCCCATACTCATCATTGAACTTGTGCCAGTAAGCGACGGGAATCTCATTGCCACCTATCTTCAAGCTAGCCTCTGCCGCAAGATGCCCATCATTGATGTCAAAAACCATGCTAGCATCGTTAATGCTCAGCTCGTGACCACCTTTTTGGACAGATAAGCCGATGCCATGGGCCGTTCCCCTCACTTCCGTGTTGACTGCCTTGCTGAGCTCTGTGCTCAGCTTCATTTTGGCTTCATCGACTCGTATTTTAAGCGGTAGGTCCACCTGCTCATAGACCAAGCCTTGTATATCGACACTGATTTCAACAGGCGACAGATTACCCTTATCAACGCTCAGGCTACCACTCAAGTTTGCGCCGGACATACTGAAACCCTGCGGAAGCAGAGACTGGTCACGCCCGAGCGCAATATCCAATGTAGACATCAAAGCATCGGGTTCGACATCATGCCAATCGAAAGAAAGCTCCGCGTGCGTGCCCACATGATGCAAATCCACATGAAGCTTAAAATCGGCTGCGCTCACCACGGCTGAAGCACCTTTGCTTCTATGACTACCCAGCTCTACATCGATTACCTTTGCCACTGATTGAGCATCACGCTCAACACTCAAAATCAGACCATGAGCACGCACTACCCCAAAATTCTCTATCAAATTCGCAACATCATAGATCCAATCTAAATCAACATATGACCCTGACGTGGCTGTATCCGGAAGTTTAAGGTCCACCTTCATACCCTCGATCAATATTGCCTCAAGCTTACCAGCCATTAAATCAAGGGGAGCATATTTCACCAACACTCGGCTAGCACTGGTCGACCAATGCTGATCAGATACCGAGGCAAGCTCAATAAGCGTGCTCGTTAAACCCACCTTCGTTACACGTAGCTCCGCATCATTGAGCCCTGCGGCCTCGATTTTATCGCAGATCATGCGCTCCACTACAGCGGGCAGACATACTTTGATGAGCACTAGTGCTAAAACAACCAATATCGTAAAGACCAGCAGCCACCTTTTCACAGGGCTCCAGCGCGGTATAGCAGCATCAGCCCCATCACTATGGAGCTCATCATTCCTTTGCTGTCTATGCTGCGTCATCAACGGATTTTGAATGCTCTACTTTGCACAAAAGTAGCTTGCTCCAAAAACCACGCAGCAACAAACAAATCAACAAATCAAGATATATAGATTTGTTCTTGTTTTTCCTGCTTTTAGCCTTAACCTCAAGTCGTCTTCACTCTATAGACTGCGTGCCCAGAGCTTCGGTTTACGAGCCTAGGCTTCGCACCTATTTTTTCATCAAATCCATGCCACGTCCCGACGCTACTGCCGAACTCACCGCTGCTCTCCAAGAACGCATTCTCATGCTTGACGGTGCCATGGGCACCACCATTCGTGGCTATGGTCTCAACGAAGAGGATGCGCGAGGGGTGCGCTTCAAGGACATCGACAAGGACATCCTAAACAACGGTGACATTCTCACCCTTACGCGCCCAGATGTGATCAGTGATATCCACAGACGATTTCTTGAAGCTGGGTCAGA
>JBNABE010000113.1:0-6768 GCA_049631945.1 Akkermansiaceae bacterium | reverse complement strand
TCACTTGGTAATAAATATTTTACTGATTCGTATTAAAATATGTAGACATATTGTATGAATCAATTTAACTAGATGAGTTAATTCTCGTATCTCAAGATAGTGGCTATTATTGGATAGCACTACCCAGCGCAAACAGTTTTTCACCCAACATTTCATTTATCAACATTATGAACATCACATCCCACTATTTCTCTAAAACAGGAATTATCGTATCTGCTATAAGCTTGATTTCGTCTCCCTCTTTATTTGCCGCTGACGCAAGTGTGCTACAAAGGTATGTCATTGATGGAGGTTGGCCAATGATCCTCATCGGTCTTCTTATTCTCTGCCTCATTGCACTTTGTGTGTTTAATTTCATGAATTTAACGAGAGCTAAGTTTGTTCCTGATGATTTGAAGGCTGCCCTGATGGATCATATGATCAACTGCCGTATTCGCTCAGCCATTGAGCTGGGAGCATCTCACCCAAGCTACTTAGGCAGGATGATGGCTTATGCCCTTCCCAACGTCGATGCTCGTAGACCTGAAGATCTGGGCAGAGATTATGTAGAGGATGCAATCGCTGATTTTACCATTAACGAGAATCGCAAGAGCATGACCCTGATCAATTATGTTTCTCTTATTGCACAGGCGGCACCCATGCTGGGTCTATTCGGAACTGTTCTTGGCATGGTCGGAGCGTTTGGCACATTGGCTAGTGGTGACGGCTCTGCTGATCCATCCGCACTTGCTGGAGATATTTCTGTTGCTCTGCTGACTACTCTCTGGGGTTTGGTAACAGCAATTCCATCTCTCACAGCATATTTCTTTTTCAAAAACAAACTAAGCAACCTTGTTGCTGAATGTCACCAGACATCTGAGGAGTTGCTCAACGCCTCAATTCAAACGGTCAACGGAGACGCTCATCTAGCAAAAATCCCTGAAGGAATCGCAGTCTGATCACTATCACAGCCTCGTTATAGTATGTTTGACTGGAGTACACCTTTATTGGTTGTATTGTAAAATATGGCATCAAAAAAATTACACAGAGCAGCTGCGGGCACTGATGAAGAACTGCAGGTGGACATGTCGCCCATGATTGACATGGTGTTCTTGTTGCTCATTTTTTTCATTGTGGCATCCACTGTCATCGTGGTGAAGCAGGATCCTGAGGTGAAGCCCCCAGTGGCTAAGTATTCGAAAAAGGCCAAGGATGGTAAGGGGCGTATTGTTATTAACGTTCGAGAAGATGGTACTTTTTTGGCGGAGACGGCAACTTTGACCTTCGATGATGCGGAGGATATCAAGAAATACGTGAAGGAGCGAAAGGCGATTGAAGAGGGGAAGGGGCTTGTTCCAGTAATTCATTTGCGTGGCGACCAAGGAGTTGCGTTCAGGCACGTCAGAAAAGTAATCCGAGCTGCAGCTGTTGCAGGGGTAGATAATGTGATTTTCTCAGTCTATGGGTTTGAGAAGTAATCGAAATTAATGAGCAAAGCTTTAATCAACCATGTCGCGTAAGAAAAAAGGTGAAAATTTTGAAGAGGACGAACCGGGCTTGGACATTTCGTCGTTGATTGACGTCTGTTTTCTGCTGCTGATTTACTTTTTGGTGACCACAACTATTCAGCCAAGGGAGCAGGACTTGAGGATGAGCTTGCCAGCTGCGGCCCCAAGTGACACGCCTCCTGTGCTAGCACCCATGTTTATCAAGGTTGATAAGGCAGGTGACATCTATATCAACCAAGGGGACGCTGCGGAGCTCGTCGAGTCAGATGCGGCCAGTCGTAAATTGCCAGAATTGACGATGCGTCTAGATGGTTATGTAGCCACAGCTAAGGCCGGTGCCCAAGAGCCGATCGTTCAAATATGGGCTGATGGTGAAGCTGAACAACAACGCATTGTTGATGTGCTCAATTGTCTAGCAGGGTTAGAGATTAACAAGGTCACTTTCACTGATTTGATCGACGGGTTATAATCAAAGCTGAATCAAGCAAAAATGTATCTCAATAATGCGGAGTCGGAACAAAAGACGGCTCAGAAACCGCATGATTTAACGATGTTCTACAACAAAAAATATGTTTCTTAAAATAAAATCCATGTCTCAATTTTGCATGTTTGTGCTGGTCGTTTCTGTTGCGATGGCAACGCACGTGCAAGCCCAAGGTTTGCAGGACAGGTTGGCTCAAGCCAGTAATGCATACAAGCAGGGTGATTACGTAACGAGTCAGAGTATTTTCACCAAGGTTACCGAGACATTTGGCCGTAGGGCGCCAATGTTGTACGGCCCCAAATTTGGAGTGATCTATTACCGCAAAGGATTATGTGAGTTGAAGCTTGCCGGAATGGCAAAAAGATCCAAGCAAGTAGAAGATGCTCAAAAATGGTTTGATGCTGCTGCTAACTCGTTTGATGCATGCTACACAAAATTCCCAAACGGTGCACCCAATATGCCAAAAACTATCAATACGGCGCACAAGGCAAGTTTGCAAAGGTGGGCTGAGGCAAAAATGGGGATCAAAGATTATGAAGAGGCGTTAAAGCTTTACAATAAATTCGTCGCAGAACGAGATAAGACACGTGACGATTTTCAGCCAAGTCGGGGAGGGTTCTGTATAAACTTAGCAATATGTAACTTTCTTCAAGCGGAGCCTGATATTGAGGAGGGGATCAGCAAGTTCGAGCAGGCACTCGTTAACAAAGAAAAGTGGAGCACTTCAGATTCAGGAGTCATTGCTGCTTTCTTGGCTCTATCTCAGGCAGTAGTTAAGGAAAACAAGGAGAGTGCCATGGTTGATTTCCTCAATAAAAACAGGGCAGATCTGACTCTGAAGCCTTATCAGATGTATGAATTTTCACCTCTCTTTTTCAAATTAGCAGCGAATGCCCTCGAGGTTAACATGAACATAGCTGCGTTGAATCTTTACTCTATGATTCCGAGCTCAGAGGTCATGATGCAAGACATACAAGCGCGAATCGACCAATTACCAGGACGTCGGGGTATCGTCGATCGTAACAACACGATTGAAGTTGCGCGCCTCAAGAAGGGGCTCGAGAGCTTGAAAGGGAAAATGAATTCTGGTGATCCTGATGATGTCGGTATTTTGACTGCTATGTGTTACTTGCACGACAAGGTGGGCAACCAACGAGGCGTGTATGGAGGCTTACAAATGCTTGAGCGATACTACAACAAGAGCAAGAATCGCGAGGCAAACCTCTACAATCTGGTCCGAGTTTCTTCGCTCATTGGGCGGATTATGGAGACCGAGAAATATGGTCAGATCTTTTTGGATGCATATCCAGAAAGCGACAAGGCAGAGGGTGTGCGCCGCATGATGCTGACAAGTTTGTTCTTTGCTGGTGAATATGAAAAGTGCCTAAAAGTTGCTGAGGCAGTCATTGATGTGGTTCCTGAAAAGACTGAGCAACATGACATATGCTTATTTGTGTTAGGTGGAAGTTATTTTTACCTAGGTCGATTTGATGAAGCACAGCCTTTTATTAATCAACACATTGAGGCTTACCCGAATAGTAAGTTGATCATGCACTCGCGCTATTATCAGGCATCGAACCAAACCCGCATACAGAATTGGGCTGAGGCAGCCAAGTTGCTTGATAAGTTTTTTGAGGATTACCCTGACCCTGCCCAGAATGTCTATACCTCGATAGCACTTTATGATCGGGCGAACTGTCATTTCGCCGAGAGCGAATATGAGCCGGCATTGGTAATTTTGCGGCGCTTAGAAGAGGAATTCCCCAAATCAAGCATGATTGATTTAGCCTATAGTATGCGTGGTAACATTCATGAAAGTATGGAGGATTTTGACGAGGCTGAAGATTATTATCAACGTGCACTCGAGGTGGCGGAGCAGCGTGACAACGATAGTGTGGCAGGTGAGGCGTTGAGCTACCTTGTTGGAATGTTGGCCACGATCAAAGGTCCAGATAAAGACAACCCTCTTCCTCGACTGAAAGATGCTGTGCCATTTTACGAGCAATTTATGGAGAAATACAAAACAACTCCATTCAGACCTCAAGTGGCGGTCTATGGTATGCCCGCCATGAAAGCTATCGGTAAAGAGGCGAATGGATTGGAGCAGTTGCAGATGGTTATTACAGACCTTGCTGGTAAGCAGAGGCAGTTTTTTCTCGAAGAATCCATCAATGCGTTTTCTGACTTCTTTTTGCAAAAAGAGGGCAATACCCCCGAAATGCTCAAAGAGTTATTTTATGATTTTCCCGGTATTGATCTAAGTAACAAACGAGTGCTGGCACTTTTACGCATTGCGGTGATTGGCGTTTTTGAAGATCAGGTGCAGGCAGCTGAGGCAGCCAAAGACAAAGATCTTACGATGCGATATAATGCGGGTATCAAGGCTCTCTTCAAGGATCTTAAGAGTGAGTTTGACCCGCAAGACCTGACCAACTTTGTCTTAGTGCGTATTGGTGATTATATTAGAACCAAAACTTCTGTCCCCAAAGAAGCTCTTCCCTATTATGAGGAGCTCCTAACCCGAGAAGATAAGTTCGGGGAATTTAAGGCACGTCTTGGCATAGCCGATGTGCTGGGTGATTCCGACAGTCTAGAAGATAACAAAACGGCTATAGTCAGCCTGGAAGACGTGATGAAACGAGCGCAGGACGATGAACAGATTCAAGAAGAAGCGCTTTTCCGCATTATAGAACTGAGCGGAAAAATCAAAGATTGGGCCAAGTGTGAGACATCATGTAGGAGTTATCTAGATGCCAAGTATGCAAAGAATGCGGCACAGGTGAGCTATTTGTTTGCAGTCTCTTTTGATAAGCGCGGCATGAATGAAGATGCGCTGTTTTATTACGGTAATGTCTACAATCGCTATCGAGGCTTCATTCTGATCTCTGCGCCATCAGTACATCGGGTGATGGAGATTATGTGGGAGCGCAATATGAAAGCTGGTGAGCAAGTCGGTGCCGGCGAGAAAGCGATCACGCTTGAAATGGATGACCGACAGACATGTTACCAGAAAATTGGTTGGCCGTATATTAATGGCACCAAGCGTATTCGTGAGACGAATCCCGACATGACGGATGAAGAGAAGGCATTGTGGGATTCTCTTGCAGCCTTGGTCAAAAAGTATGAAACATCTGGGTTAATCAAAACCATGGAGCAGGTGCGTGAAGAGGAGGCTGAAGCAAAGCGCCGTGGAAAGGGTTAAGCGACCATCGTTAATTATTAATGCACAACTCTATTAAAATATTTCCCAAAACTTCAATGAAGACTCAATCCATTATCTCCATTTTATGCAGCCTATGTTTCTTTTGTGTTGCAGAAGTAGCAGCTCAGAGTGCGCCTGTCCTTGCCAAAGGGAGGTTGTTCTATACCGATGGCTCGCACGATGATGTTCATCTCATCAGCTACAGAGCGGGTACTGCAACCTATCGAACGAGCTTGAAATCACTGAATATTCTACAGGTCAAAAAGCCTAAACTGGAATCCATTTACTTGTATGAGCCAGATGTTTTCAATGAAGCTATGCGCCTATACCGTGCTAAGAACTATGCTGAGGCTAAGGCCAAATTCGCTGAATGTGAGGCAACTTATAAAGCTGTAGACAGTTTGCCCGACAATTACTCTACACTTGGTGGATTCTACAATATGGAGTGTAGCCGCAGGCTCTTTGATTTGGAGTCACTCAGTAGTGAGCTTGAGAAGTTTCGAAAAGATGGTCTTACCAGAAATTTTCACTTTCAACAATTAGAAGTCTATGCGCTCTGGGAAGCGGTGCGGCTTGAAGATTGGGCTAGGCTTGATCGCCTGGCTCTATCATGGATGGATCGTAAATTTCCATCTGAATTACGTGTGCAGATAGAATATTGTCACGCTTTGGCATTGGAGCAGTTGGCTAAAGAGGACGCGACACGTTTCGAAGAGCTGGTTGATGCATACAACCGTGTATTGACCGCTGACGCGTCGGCTTCTATTGATTTGGTATTAAGAGCGGCCAATAGTCTACTGCGTATCTATGCTGAAGATGAAGAGGTGGTCTTTGTCATGAAGAACTGGGACCCAAGCGAGGACAGGGCGGCGCTAGCTGGTGATCAGAAGTTAATGGATGCCATAAACTTGGTTCGCTACTACAAGCAAGTGGGTTATGATGCGATTCAACCATTGCTCGCAAACTACGAGAAATTTCTTGATTATGCTCCTGCAGATGCGGCGCCCATTCCTGCAGCTGATCCTGTGGAAGTCGACAGTGCTGAGGCAGAAGAGTAGGTAGGTGAGCTGGTCGCCGTGCAACAGTAGCTTAGCTTTGCTGCAGGCCTGTTGTGATAGCTTTGGCTAGTAGCTCGTCTTGGTTTTTGAAAACAGTTCGCAAATCTAGGTGTAGCATATTTTCGACGACGGTGCCGACCACGGCAGGCTTGTCGGTCCTGAGATGGTAGGCCAGTTGATTGACTGAGACGTCTCGTGGTGCAATTCGAATGGCGATGGATGGTATTTCAGACTTAGGCATAGTGCCGCCACCTGTGCGTGCCATGGTTTCAGTAATACTCAATTGACTAGTTATTTCAGTCGGCATGGAGCTTATGATGGCTTCAGCGCGCAGTTGTAGCTCCTTTTTGTCTTTGTTGATAAAATCTAGAGCGGGAACCTTACTAGTGTCGTGGCTTGTCTTGGTTTCGAGATAGGTATCAATACACTCTTGCAAGACGGTTAGGATTAGCTTGTCGCATCGCACGGCTCGATAAAATGGTTCTTTTTTAATGCCGGTAATGAGGTGGCTTTTGCCGGCAATGATCCCTGATTGAG
>JBNABE010000112.1:0-6973 GCA_049631945.1 Akkermansiaceae bacterium | reverse complement strand
TCAGGCGTGTGCGGCCACGCTTTCTGGCCTCCAGAGCCATCGATAAAACTCCGCGCACCGGACGCACCATGCCATCAAGTGCTAACTCTCCAATAATCGCATAGCGCTCGGGTTCTAGAATCGATTTCTCTCCAGCTGTTTCAGCCAAAGCCAAAGCAATCGGCAAATCAAAACGAGGCCCTTCTTTTTTCAGGTCAGCCGGTGCCAGATTGATCGTTTTCACTCCATCTGCCCAGCTCAGGGCCGATGTGCTCAGTGCTGACGTCACCCGTTGCGAGCTTTCCCGCACAGCAGCATCAGGCAGCCCCACCACATTAATCGCAGGCTTCTCAGCGTTAAATGCACTGACCTCCACCTCTACCTCAATGCCATCAACACCCAAAAGAGCGGACGAATACACACGCACAATCATGTGTTCAAACTAACACTACCTGTTAGAAGGTAAAGGTCTAATTTGCAACTCTAGCAGCTTGATTCCTTACATGGAATCATTGTTTTTCAGACGAAAAACCGTCTAAATTAGAATCATTCTAAAAAATTGAACAAAAATCGATTCGAGCTCGTTCTACTATGTAGAGAGCGATGCGTTTCAGCACTCATTACATATCAAAAATAATGTTTTTACACCCCCAACTCAATGAGAATGCTAAAATAGCGTTTAAAACACCACTCAAACAGACCGTTCAAGCCACTAGCCATCCACTCGACTTATAAACACATTAAAAACGTAAAACCATGTCACGATTCGAATCAGATAACAGCCTAAGGCTCTACTTAAGAGAAATTGCAAAAACCGACCTCCTCACACCAGAGCAAGAGGTCGAATTAGCAGACCGCATCAAAATGGGAGACAAAAAAGCACGCTCCCACATGATCCGCGCAAACCTCCGATTAGTTGTCAAAATTGCCCAAGATTACTCGGGCTACGGCCTGCCACTGGCAGACCTCATCTCGGAAGGAAACATCGGCCTCATGAAAGCCGTCGAGCGTTTTGACCCCAACAAAGGCGGCAAGCTCAGCACTTACGGTTCATGGTGGATCAAACAATCAATCAAGCGAGCGCTAGCCAACCAAAGTAAGACGATTCGACTTCCCGTCCATATGGTAGACAAAATTGCACGCATGAGGCGCATCTCAGCCATGCTTGCTGAAGCACTTGGGCGGGAACCTTCTCAAGAGGAACTCGCCGAGGAGCTAGGCATCCCCCGCAGAAAATTAGCACTTCTTGAGCGTGCTGCTAAGCGACCAACTTCTCTCAATGCTCCTGTGCACGAAGATGACAGCTCCGAGTTTAGCGACATTATTGGCGATGAACACGCCGTCAACCCCTTCGAAGCACTCGACAACAAGAGCATGCACGGCGAGCTTGATGAGCTACTTGATGTTCTTGACCAGCGCGAACACCGCATCATTGATGCTCGCTTTGGTCTCAATGGCAAAAAACCCATGACCCTAGAAGAAGTGGGTGTTGAATTTGGTGTCACCCGTGAACGAATTAGACAGTTACAAAACATTGCATTACAAAAAATGCGTAAAGCGTTACGTCGCAAAGAAGTACCGATACCCGACCTCAGCGCAGAGCCATTGGCGGAGGCATCATAAAGGTTCGGCTTGAGAGCATGATTTAGGCATAGCATAGTAAGGATTGGCATAATCAAGAGCAGCAAGGATTCACTTGCTGCTCTTTTTTGCACGCAACTTGGTGGGATATTTGCACACTATACCGATTGCCGATTCTATTCAAAAAAAACAAGCTTTCGTTCTATTCCATAGCAATATCCCCGCTTAGAGTAATCGTGTCATTAAAGCCCATCGAAAAAAACATCATCATGCCTACACGAATCACCTTCAGCTCGGCTTTAACTATTTTGCCACAGCCATGAAAACCCTTGTTACCATTTTAATGACTGCACTCTGCTATCCGCTGAGTGCTCAGATGCTTCTACCAGAAAATGCCCTGCCCGAATACGAGCAGGATATTGATCACGCCAAGCTGATCAAACACATTGACAAAAAGACCATTCAGCAGGGACGCAAAATTTACGACAACGTCTGTATGAACTGCCATGGCAATATCAAAGAAGTCGGCTCTATCCCCACGTCCCTTCGTTTTGCCCAAGGCCAATTTCAACACGGTAGTGACCCCCACACGATGTATCAAACCCTCACCCGCGGCTGGCGTGCCATGCCTCCCCAGCCCCAACTCACACCGCGTGAAAAATACGCGGTCATTCACTACATCCGCGACCAGTACCTCAAAAAGCACAACCCCTCACAGCTTTTTAAAGTCACTGCTCAATATCTAGCAAAAATCCCCAAAGGGACCAGCCTTGGACCCGAGCCTCCCTCAAGTGATGCACCCGATCCCTGGGCAACCATGAACTATGGTGACTTTCTGATCAACACCTACGAGATCGCCACAGAGCAGGACCGCAAAAAAGCAGGTGGAGGAGACCAGATCGCACCTGATGCCAATCTCGCTTACAAAGGCATCGCTCTACGTCTCGATCCGGGTGAGGGTGGCATCAGCAAGGGAAAAACCTGGTCGATCTTCGAGCACGACTCCATGCGAGTTGCCGGCGTCTGGCAGGGTGATGGTTTCATTGATTGGAAAGGCGTTCACTTTGACGGTAAGCACGTCGTCCGGCCGCGCACCATCGGCACGCCTGTGCTTGAAACCAAGGATGAACCTGGCTGGGCCAATCCGGACACAGGAAACTTCGATGATCTGCGCTTCAAGGGGCCTGACGGGCTTCGCTATGGCCCTCTGCCACAGCAATGGGCACACTACAAAGGGCTCTACAAGCATGGCAGCCAAACCATCATCAGCTACTCCGTCGGGGATGCTGACATTCTGGAGAGTCATGAATTAGCCACCGACGGCGCCTTTGTCCGCCAGCTCAACATCGGCAAGTCCAGCAAAGCACTGACATTGCGGGTTGCTCCAAGCTCACAGAAACTCAGCCAATCAGCAGGAAGCCCCTCGGAGCTAAGCAATGCCGATGGCTACTGGACCATTACCTTTACCCCGGAGGCTACACCCGTTAACGTCGCCTTCACCATTGGTGGCACCACCACAGCTCAGTCCAAGGACCTTACCCCACTGACCAAGGGGGGACCCGCCCAGTGGCCCGAGACCCTCACCGCCCAAATAACCCGTGGCAACCAGCCCGGTGCTTTCCAGTGGGATCACTTCGATGTGCCTAGCGACGCGCTGTGGAACAGCCGCCTTCGCACCTCTGGCTTTGACTTCACACCCGATGGGAAATCCATCATTGTCTGCTGCTGGGATGGCGACGTCTGGAAAGTCGATGGTTTCACCGACCCCACATCGAGCCAGACCACCTGGAAGCGTATCGCCTCGGGCTTGTTCCAGCCACTGGGGCTCAAGATCGTCAATGGCAGGATCTTTGTCACCTGCCGTGACCAGATTGTCATTCTCAACGACCTCAATGACGACGGCGAGACCGACTTTTATGAGAATTTTAATAGTGACGCTCAAGTCACCAATCACTTCCACGAGTTCGCCATGGGGCTGCAGGCCGATGACCAGGGCAACCTTTACTACGCCCGCAGTGCCCGCCATGCGCGCCCACCACTGGTGCCTCATCACGGCACCCTGCTGAAGGTCAGTGCTGACGGCTCCCATACTGAGATTCTGGCACACGGCTTCCGTGCTGCCAATGGCGTCTGCCGCAACCCGGACGGCACTTTCTTTGTCACTGACCAAGAGGGCCACTGGAACCCAATGAACCGCATCAACCACGTCACTGCCGGTAACAACTTCTACGGCAACATGTGGGGATACGGAGCTCCTGAGGACAGCTCGGACGCCGCCATGGAGCAACCCCTCTGCTGGGTAGCCAAGAGATTCGACCGCTCCCCTGCTGAGCTACTCTGGATTGACAGCGAGAAATGGGGCCCCTTCGACGGCAAACTCATCCACCTCTCCTACGGTCACGGACGCCTTTCACTCGTTCCCCATGAGACGATTGATGGCAAAAAACAAGGAGGGCTGATCCGCTTTCCCCTTCCCGACCTCGCCACCGGTGTGATGCGCGGCCGCTTCCACTCCGGCACGGGTGGTGACGGCCAGCTCTATACCTGTGGCATGGCTGCCTGGTCCACCTCACAATCCAAGAAGAAGGGTGGCCTGTTCCGGATCCGCTACACCGGCAAGCCTGCGCATCTTCCCCTTGATCTCAAGGCTTCTCAAAAAGGTGTCAGCATCACCTTCTCCGAACCACTCGACCCTGCGAGTGTTACTCCCAAGGCACTCGAGATTAGGACCTGGGCCTACAAGCGCAGCAAAAACTACGGTTCCAAGCACCTTGACGAGAAAACCCACCCGGTCACCGCTACCAGCCTCAGCCCGGACGGCAAGACCTTGATCTTCCAAATCGCTGAGCTCAGCACCTGCTGGCAAATGTCGATCAAATATGACCTCAGATCCAGTGACGGCTCAACCGTCAGGGGAGAGATCCAGAACACCATTAACACGCTCAAACCCTGAGCCCAGTGGAGCCCAAAATACCAATCACCCCAAACCCCGGAATTTACTTCCTACGTAGTAGGAATAGACCATTCTTGAAAATTTGTCTTTCCAAGTGGCTCTTCGAAGCGTAGTTCAAGCTCTTATGTCGAAGACCCTGATCATTGCGGAGAAACCCTCCGTAGCTACTGACCTTTCCAAAGCGCTCGCAAAAGCACCCGAGGTTGGCAAGTTTGACAAGAAAGGCCGCGGACGTGATATTTACTTTGAAAACGACAACTTTGTCATCACCTCTGCGGTGGGCCACCTGGTGGAGCTCAAGATGCCTCAGGGACCGATTGGTAAAAACGGCAAACCACGTAACCTTCCGTGGAACTTCGATGTGCTGCCTGCGATCCCAAAACAATTTGAACTGCAGCCTATCGAGCAATCCGAAACACGCTTGAAGCAAGTGCTGCGTCTATGCCGACGCAAAGATATCGGCACCATCGTTAACGCTTGTGACGCCGGCCGTGAAGGAGAGCTGATCTTCCGCTACATTCTTGAGCTTGGAAAGATCGATAAACCAGTCAAACGCCTCTGGATGCAGTCGATGACCCAAGGGGCTATTCTAGATGCGTGGAGCCACCTACGCACCGAAGAAGAGATGCAAGATCTCGCTGATGCAGCGAAGTGTCGCTCCGAATCCGACTGGCTTGTCGGACTTAATTCAACCCGTGCACTGACTTGTTTCCGCTCCCGCCATGGTGGCTTCAACATCACTGCTGCCGGCCGAGTTCAAACTCCAACCCTCGCCATTCTTGCCAAACGCGAGATGGAAATCCGTGAATTCATCCCGGAGCCATACTCTGAAGTTCATGCCGATTTCACAGTTACCAAAGGTGAATACGCGGGACGCTGGATCAACGAGAACTGGAAGCGCGACAAAGAATTTCCCCACTCTCGCCCAGAACGTATTTGGAAAAAAGACGATGCTGAAACTATTCGCAGCCGCTGCGAAGGCAAGACGGGCACCGTTACTGAAGAGCAAAAACCAACCAAGCAAGCCTCACCTCAGCTCTACGACTTAACCACTCTGCAGCGAGAGGCCTCATCTCGCTACGGTTTCTCCGCCAAGCGCACCCTACAAGTGGCACAGGCATTATATGAGAAATATAAAATGCTCACCTACCCGCGGACAGACTCCCGTTACCTACCCGAGGACTACATCGGGCAAGTTCACAGTACCGTGGCATCGCTCTCAGAACAAGGTGGCGAGCTCGGCAAACACGCCAAGCACGTGGTCAAGGAACAGCTCATTGTTCCTAGCAAGCGCGTCTTCAACAATGCCAAGATTTCCGATCACTTTGCGATCATCCCAACTGGTCGCTTTGTCAAATTGGATGAAGCGGCAGCCAAAATATTCGACCTCGTCACCAAGCGTTTCCTCGCTGTTTTCTATCCGCATGCTGAGTTCCTCAACACACGGCGCATCACCCGCATCACTCACCCAGATGCCACCGATGCCTTCCTAACCACCGGCAAGATTCTTGTCAACCCGGGCTGGCTCGCTGTATACGGACGCGAACCTGGTGTAGCTGCGGGCAAAGATGAGCTCTGCGCTGTCTCCGAAGGGGAATCCGCAGACCTAACTGATATAGAGGTCAAACACGACGAGACCAAGCCTCCAGCGCGCTTTAACGAAGCCACCCTCCTCTCTGCCATGGAAGGCGCAGGCAAACTCATCGATGATGAAGAGCTGCGAGAAGCTATGTCCGAGCGAGGACTTGGCACACCAGCCACTCGTGCTGCCACCATTGAGGGTCTCATTCGACAAAAGTATATCGAGCGTGATGGCCGCGATCTTCACGTTACTCGTAAAGGACTTCGTCTCATTGAGATTACCGATGAGCTGGGCATTCGCTCCTTGGCATCAGCATCCATGACTGGCGACTGGGAGAGCAAGCTGCGTCAGATGGAACAAGGCAATCTCAGCCGTGATGAATTCATGGATGGTATCATTCACTTCACTGAGGACATCGTCAACCGCGCCAAGACCTACACCGCTGAGCTCAAAAACAAAGTATTCCCTGATCTTATTGCCACCTGCCCTAACTGCCAGGCGGACAAACTCAAAACCACCGACGCTACATATGAATGCTATAATCCAGAGTGTGGTTTCAAAATGAACAAGCATATCGCCTCCAGACTCATCAACGAGAAAGAGGCGCACGATTTACTCGAAACGAAATTTATCGGACCGCTTGAAGATTTCAAATCCCGCTTTAATCGCCCCTTCGAAGCCGCGCTTGAGCTTAAACAAGAGGTCAGCAAAACAGGCAAGAAGGGAAAATGGAAAGTAAGCTTCGTCTTTGACGATGGCGAAAACGAACGTGATGAACTTACTGAAGATCAAGTCATCGCCACCGTCACTACGCCTGCCGGCTCAAAGGTCAAAATTTACGAAGCACCCAAAGCTTGGTATGTTCCTGCCATCACAAA
>JBNABE010000111.1:0-6993 GCA_049631945.1 Akkermansiaceae bacterium | reverse complement strand
CATTTCTGCAGGGGCTCTTTGTTATTAATTCTTAAAGAGAGAATTACAGAGCCTTCATAGAGCCCATGGCATCACGAAGAACCTCGCCGATTTCCTCCACTGGATGATTGCGGATGATGAAATTCACATCCACAAGCGTGCGGTTATCAACACCATTGTCCACTGGGCACATGCCTTTGCCAATGACGTCAGTATCAACTGTTTTCATGAAGTCCTCGAGTAAAGGCACGCAAGCATGAGCGAAGAGGTAGCAACCATATTCAGCTGTATCAGAGATAATACGATTCATCTCATAAAGTTTCTTGCGAGCAATAGTATTCGCGATGAGTGGCACCTCGTGAAGAGATTCGTAATAAGCTGACTCAGGCTCAATACCAGCCTCAACCATCACCTCAAAGGCGAGCTCAACGCCAGCTCGAACCATAGCGATCATCAAGATCCCCTTGTCAAAATACTCCTGCTCTGTGATCTCACCAGCACCCTCGGTTTTCTCAAACTCGGTCTCACCGGTCGCCTCACGCCAACCGAGTAGCTTGGCATCGCCATCAGCCCAGTCTTCCATCATTCCACGAGAAAACTCTCCTGAAATAATATCGTCCATGTGCTTCTCATATAAGGAACGCATGATGACCTTGAGCTCTTCTGATAAACGAAATGCCTCAATCTTTGCTGGGTTGGATAAGCGGTCCATCATATTGGTCACACCCCCTTGCTTGAGAGCCTCAGTAACGACTTCCCAGCCATCTTGTAGAAGCTTTACAGCATATGCAGGCTCGATTCCCTCAGCCTTCATTTTGTCGTAGCAAAGCAACGAACCAGCTTGAAGCATCCCGCAAAGAATCGTCTGCTCACCGAGGAGGTCAGACTTTACCTCAGCAACAAAAGAAGACTCAAGCGCTCCAGCTAAATGACCACCCTGGGCAAAGCAAAGGGCTTTTGCGATTTCGATGCCATTCTCATTGGGGTCGTTTTCCCCGTGACAAGCAATCAGAGTCGGAACACCGAATCCACGCTTGTATTCCTCGCGCACCTCAGAGCCAGGCGACTTGGGAGCTACCATGATGACAGTAAGGTCTTTGCGGATTTGAACACCCTCTTCGACAATGTTGAAACCATGAGCGTATGAAAAACACGCCCCCTCCTTCATGTGCGGAATGACAGTCTCCACCACAGCGCTATGTTGCTTGTCAGGGGTGAGGTTCATGACGATGTCTGCACTCGGAAGCATTTCCTCATAAGTGCCCACATTGAATCCGTTTTCACTCGCATTGAGGAATGACTGGCGCTTCTGCTCAATCGCCTCAGCTCGCAGCGTATACGAGACGTCCAGACCACTATCGCGCATATTAAGGCCTTGGTTGAGTCCTTGGGCACCACAGCCAACGATAACGATCTTCTTGTCCTTGGCAGCCTCGATGCCGTTGTCAAATTCTGAGATATCCATGAATCGGCATGTGCCGAGCTCGTCCAGCTGACGACGCAGCGGAAGTGAATTAAAGTAATTTTGGCTCATATTAGTTTTATTAGTTGTTTTAAATCCCGCGTATTGAACCTCAAACCAATCATTGCGTAAATTGATTTATTTGATACACAGTATTGCATTTATTGCAATACTGTGAATACTTGCGATCTTGAATTTCCATGAGCTCAAAAATTTTCTCGTTGTCGCCGAGCTTCTTCACTTCGGTAAGGCAAGCCAGGCATGCAACCTCAGCCCGTCGGCTCTGACACGTAGCATCAAGCGCACCGAAGAGTCAGTGGGGCAGGCCCTCTTCTTACGCGACAACCGCACCGTAAGCCTTACTCCCGCAGGAGAGCAATTTCGTAGCTATGCCAGCTCTGCAATACGTGACTGGGAGACTATGCGTGAAAATCTGGCTGACAACGATAAGGTCTCAGGACTTGTTTCCATCTACGCATCCGTCACCGCAGTATATAGCCTTCTGCCTGATCTATTGGAATCCTACCGAGCCTGCTACCCTGATGTTCATCTGGAGTTACGCACGGGATCTGCGGAGGCATCCATCGAGCAGGTCATTAATAGTGAAATCGATGTCTCTGTTGCCGCCCTTCCGGATAGGCAACACCCACGCCTAGAATTCATGCCGCTGATCGAAACCAACCTTGTCTTCGTAGCACCAAAAAACTCAGACCATCTTCATAAGAAAAAGTCTCAACTAGACTTCTCCAAAGCTCCTCTGGTTTTACCCCGCAGTGGCCTCTCTCGTCGCAGGCTCGACCTCTGGTTCAAACAAAACAATATAGAACCCAGTATTACCACCGAAGTTTCTGGCAACGAGGGAATACTCGCGATGGTTCGAATGGGATGCGGCGTGGGAATCGTCCCTGAGCTCGTACTAGAGCGAAGTCCTTTTCGAGAGGATGTAAGAAAAGTCGAAGGTGGCCCACAGCTCGCACCTTACGTCGTCGGACTCTGCACTACCCACAAGAACTTGCACCGACCCAGTATTTCGTCGCTATGGGAACTCGCACAAAATAACCATTTTTCTCACCAATAGGCCCTTATTAATCGCAAGCAAGCTAGGACTTGCTATCCCTTCTTGAACCAGCAAAGCTAATGTCCGTGGAGTCATCTACAAATAATAAAAGTCAGCCAACTGGATACGCCCTGTTCGATCTGGATCAGACCTTGATCCCATGGGATACACAGCTTCTATTTTGTAACTTTGTGCTAAGGCGTATGCCACTACGTCGCTTTTACCTGCTGATTTTAATCCCCTTTTTACCACTCACAAAATTATTAGGAGCGGGCGGCATGAAGCGGGTTTTTCTTAATTACCTGTGGGGCTTAAGCCAGCAAGATCTGGATGAATTGGCGGAAGAATTTGTCGAGCTCATCTGTCCCCACTCATTCTATGCAGAATCACTCGCATTGTTGGAGCAACAAAAGGAGCTCGGCAGAATGACCGTCCTTAGCTCCGCCAGTCCTGAAATTTGGGTCAAACCCATTGCCAAAAAACTCGGGTTTGACCACTACTTTGCCACTAGCATTGAAGTGAATAGTCGCGTCCGTCTGTTTCCGGAAACCCCCGGCGGCAATAATAAGGGCGCAAACAAACTCCGTAAAATGCGTCACATCTTCCCGGACGACTTTGATCCTGAATCGGGCGATGTGTTGCCAAACAGCCATGCCTTTTCTGATAGCCACGCCGACCTTCCCATGTTGCTACTCTGCGATCAAGCTACCATGGTACACCCCACCGAAAAACTGCGCCTAGAAGGACACAAACGTGCCTGGCAACTTGTTACACCTGACCGACCTACTACGGGCAAATTACAATTCGCCATCGCCTGCCTACGTCAGGCACTCGGCATTCATAAATAGAAAATTGCATATGACTAAAATGTCACATTATTATCAGTAGTCATTCATCATTTCTAATGTAAAAGATCGACCGTCGCAGTTGGTGTGCAGTTCACGCTCATCAGCCACTGCACACAACAACTAGACAAATAACCAAAACAAAACATGATTAAAATTAACTTATTAAATAGTTCAGTCGCTACAGCGATCGCTCTCTCAGGGTCTGCCCTTGCTGGAGATGTCGTAGCTGAAGCTGCTGCCCCAGCTCCTTCAAACAACGGCGACTGGTGTGCTGGCTTCAAGACGGTTGGCAAGTTCTACAAAAACGAGGATGACCCCTACATTCAGTCACTCAAGTTCTTCGGCCGGTTTCAGTATCAATACGCCCATATTGACGGTGAAAACGGAGCTGGAGAGAGCTTCAGCGAGGGAATTGACGAAGTGCGTCGCTTCCGTTTTGGATCCGAGATTAAGTTTCTCAATGGTTTCAAGCTCAAGGGAAATATGAACTTAGTTAATGATAGCGCCAAATCTGGCGGAACGCGTGAGTTCGAACATAAAGACTGGGATGAGCTCACTCTAAGCTATACAAAGAAAGATGTCGCCGGCTTTGACAAAGCGGGCCTCTCCTATGGTCGCCACAAGGTAGCCATGGGCCACGAGTCCCACACTTCATCCAAGAAGATCAAGACTGTTGAGCGCTCTCCATTGTCCAACAAGATTTATGACGAACGTTGGACTGGTGTTAAATTGCAACTTGAACAAGGCAACTGGAACGGAACCATCGGTTACTTTAGCCAAGATGATAAAAAAGAACGTGATGCCTGGGGCAGCCTAAGTCAGGGGTCCGCCTTCTACCTCAGTTCAGCCTGGGAGCTAAACAGCGGCAACCTGCTGTTCGACTTCTTTCACATGTCCGATGATGAAGATGCAGACTCTGCAATGAACGATTACAACTGGGCTGCTTCACTTGCCTACGAGACTGAGATTGGCAACTGGGACCTCATGGTCAACGTTGTCTATGGTGACAATGGTGACAGCAGTTATCAGAGCAATCCTGATCGTGAAGGTAGCTTCTACGGTCTCGTAGTCATGCCTTCCACTTACCTGATCGATGACAAGCTCGAGTTTGTTGCTCGTTACGTGTATCAGGCATCTGAAGAAGATCAGGGAATTAAAACAAACAGCCGCTATTTCCAATCTGCGGATGATATTGATGGTGTTAGCAATGTAGACCGAGGTGACTCCTACCACAGCATTTATGCTGGTCTCAACTACTACCTCTGTGGCAACAACTCCAAGATCCAGGTGGGTGCCGAGTATGAAACACTCGATACTACTGATGGTGATGCCAACAACACTACACTGTGGGCGGCTTACCGCATGTATTTTTAGGCTCTAACCTAAGTTTAAAAACCATTACGATCGCCGACCTAGTCGGCGACAACAATCTGGGATGTGGCCGCAAGGTCACATCCCTTTTTTGATCTCACCAATCGCCCACTGGGCGTGCTCAGAGATCAGAGCATCCAGATCACTGGCAGCACGCTCTAGTGCAGGCAAGTCGTCCACACTGCCCACATTACCCAATGCCACACACACATTTCTCAGAAAGCGATTACGCTTAATGCGCTTGATCGGTGACTTGGCGAATAACTGACGAAAACCATCATCATCGAGCTCTAAGAAATCACGCAGTTGATTCTGAAAAACAGACTCCCGCGCGTGAAAGCGCGTCTCTCGACTCACTTGTGCAAAGCGATTCCAAGGACAAACGTCTAGGCAATCATCACAACCATAAATACGATCCCCTATTTGCTTGCGAAACTCAATCGGAATTGAGCCCTTATGCTCGATGGTCAGGTAAGAAATACAGCGCCGGGCATCCATGCGGTGAGGTTCTATGATCGCATCTGTTGGACACGCATCAATACAACGAGTGCATTTACCACAGTGGTCGCCAAACGGAAGATCAGGAGGAAGATCTAATGTCGTGATCAACTCAGCGAGAAAAAACCATGTCCCTAGGCGACGATGGATCTGGACGGTGGATTTTCCATTCCAGCCAAGCCCTGAGTCAGTGGCAAAATCACGCTCTAAGAGAGGACCCGTATCGGTGTAGAAACGCTGTATTCCGCCCAAGCCTTCCATCGCCAAATTCATCTCCTTGAGCTTCTCCTCGATGACATCATGGTAATCATCATTCCACGCATAACGCGCGATACGATAATCGACATCTGGATCATTGGTCCCTGGGTAATAATTCAGTGCTAAGCTCACTACGGAAAACGCGCCTTCCAGCACCTTTGCTGGGTCTACTCGTCGCTCCACATTGCGCTCAAGCCACTTCATGTCACCAGCACAGCCATCCTCGATCCAGCGCTTATATTCCTCGGCGTGAGTTGCCACTTTAGCTCGTGAGATTCGGCAATCATCAAAACCAAGATTTTGCGCAATAAACTGAACGTTCTGTTTTGCTATGTGCCTATCGATACTCACGCCGCATCAGCCTACATACCCCTTAGACGATGTCGAGGTCATCCATCATGCTCTGAATGCGCTTCTGAGAAACCTTAACCTTACGCGGCATGCTGGGAGCAAATTCAGCGATACGCCACTCCATCAGCAACCAACCACATGGCCATAGCCTATCGTCATCTTGGTTCTCTTTCCACGCAAGATACCAATGCCTCCACAGATGCTGCACCCGCTGACGTTTCTCATCATCTTTGATCTGGGGTAAACTTTGCAAGCGCTTCAAGCGCTCCTCCATCGCCTCAAAATAACGACCATAATCACAAAATCTCTCATATCCAGCTCGCCATATGAAACCACTGGCTAACAACCAGTCCACCTCCTCTTCAAGGTCCTCTACCACCACATGCAAGTGACGATCATTACGATGTTGCTCCATCCACTCTGCAACGCGCCCACGTCCATCACACATATCCTCAAATCCACGAGCAACCTTCTCCGCACAGGCAAACAACTCGCCCTTTCCACCCCCTGACGCTATCAAAAAATGATCCTTATCACGTGGCAGCGGAGTTCCCAATGCCCCCTCACATGAGACTCGCAACATCTGTTCCAAAGCCTCCCCCTCTGCGCGCTCTGCCAGCGGCAGCATCAACCTGCCCTGCATACCAAGAGGGAATTTCTTGCTCACGTAATCACAGTGACTTTCCTGATCGATAAGAAAGAGTCGCACACAACCCGCACGGTGACTTTCATCTGCCGATCCTCGATCCAAATAAGCACGCATGCCCACGGACTCCACTTCATCGACTAGGGCTGGAAAAACTCCCTCCTCTGCCACTTCAGGAATCAGACCAAAATCCCAGCCTTCTCCACCAGTCATTTCCCATTCTTCATTGACTTTAAGCTCACGCTTTTGCCTTATCGTGCTGGCGAGTTTAAGTCTGATATCTACCACCGATTCACCACTGGAAAGCTCCTCATCATGCTCGTTCCAGACTCGTAGCTTGGGCCTCATATTATCCGGCAAGCGATCTTCATCAAACATACCGGGTTCAATGACATGCCCACTCGTTTTTGAGAGAAATTCAGCCAACTCCAATTTTAACTCCCGGGCGGGCTCCCATCCTTTCCACTCTTCAACAAAAGCTTGTGCCACGTCCCTCGCGGGCGAGCATACCTGTCTCTGCGTT
>JBNABE010000110.1:0-7021 GCA_049631945.1 Akkermansiaceae bacterium | reverse complement strand
CACCATAGAGCTCAGCAAAGGTAATGCCGATACGGCACTCTGTGAGCCACGTGATGTTTTACATCATGTGCTCATTCATGGTGCCGCTTCGTTTGTGTTGGTGCACAATCACCCCTCAGGTGATCCGAGGCCAAGCCGCCAAGATATTCTGTTGACCAAACAAATTCGCCAAGCATGTGAGCCTATGCGGGTGCGCTTTGTAGATCACCTTATTGTCGGGCGCTCCTCAGATCATCATGCTAGCCCATACCACAGCTTTGCTGCAGCCGGAGTGCTGTCCTGAGTTTGATCGTCATTAGATTTATTCATTGGAAAATTTAGGATCCACAAATACATTCACATTATGTCCAGAATTCATCCAAGTGCTATTGTCAGTGAGCGTGCAACCCTCGCTGAGGACGTTACCATAGGACCGTTTGCCATCATTGACGCTGGAGTCGAAATTGGTGCTGGGTCAGTGATTGGTGCGCATGTTTGGATCACGGGGAATGCAAAATTAGGACGCAATAATACGGTTGGTTATGGCAGCATCATTGGTGCTGAACCGCAGGATGTATCGTTTGCGCTCGATACTTATAGTGATGTTGAAATTGGCGATGATAATAAGATTCGCGAATATGTCACGATTCACCGAAGTGCCTCAGAGGGAGGTAGCACCAAAGTAGGTGATTCAAACTTTTTAATGACGGGTGTTCATCTTGCTCATGATGTGCAAATGGGCAGCCACAATGCACTCGCCAATAATGTGCTCATCGCTGGGCATGTAAAGCTGGCCGACCATGTCTTTCTTGGTGGTGGTAGTGCTTTTCACCAGTTTATTCATATTGGTCAATATGCCATTGTTCAGGGGAATGCGGTTGTGAGTCGTGATGTGCCTCCTTATTGCATGGCACACGGGCGCAATGAGCTTGCGGGCTTGAATGTCATCGGGCTGAGGCGTGGTGGCTTCACTCCCAAAGAGAGATCAGATATCAAGCGGGCCTATCAATTGCTATTTAGGGGTGGTGGCAATATGGCAGAATCACTCGCAGAAGCAGACAAGACAGAGTGGACAGATGTGGCAAAGCTTTTGCTGCATTCTGCACGCCACGCTTCGCGCAAAGGTATCATGTCACGCTCTACTTCGACCGGTTGAGCGTAGGTTGGCTATTCGCTTGATAGCTCGATCCAAGCTTACCAACTTTTCTTGTATTTCATAATACCCTCGCCAATGCCTTCGGCCAGCGATTGGCGATACCATGATTTTTTCATACGAGAGCGCTCTTTGCTGTTACTAACAAAACCACACTCAACAAGAACAGCTGTATTTTTGGTGTTTCTTAGTACGTAGAATTTGGACTGCTTGACACCACGGTTGATGGTATTGAGCTTATTACAAATATTCTTTTGGATATGGGTTGCGAGTTTTTTGCCCTCTCGACCATAATAAAAAGTTTCTAAACCGTATGGGTCCCGCTTCCATACATGGTTGTAGTGGATACTTACAAAAATTGAATTGCGATAGCGGTTTCCGATGCTGACGCGGCCAGGCAGGGTTATAAATTGGTCACTACGTCGTGTGAGCTTCGTGCGAATACCACGTTGTTTCAGGTAGTATTCCAAACGTAACGCTGTATCCAAGGCTAGGTGTTTCTCATAAACGAGGCCGTGATTTCCTCCTTTGTCATGTCCGCCATGACCCGCATCGATGATCACATAGCTGAAGTTTTTGCCGAATACTTGAGGGCTAGATAAGCCAATAATGGCGATGATGCTGAGGCAGATGAGGCGAAGGGCAGTGTGTGACATTTGTATTGGTAAATAAATCTAGTGATCGAGTAGCTAGTCTAGCAGATAATCCATTAATTATAGATGAAGGGTGGTCGCTCTGAAGCGTTACGTACTTTCTTTCTTTGCGCTTCCTCAGCAACTGGATCAAATAGCACACTGCCTGCGACAAGAACTTCACCATTTGCAAATCTTGTTAATCTAGGGTCTCCTGTTGCTCCGCGTTTGTGGAATTTAGTAAATTGAAGTATTCCACTCGGAGTAACGCAGCTGTGCCCGAACATGTCAGGCCTTAGTTGATAGAGTGCGTGCATATTATTTGCGCCATCAAGCATGCCGGTGGGTTTGCGGAAGCTGATTATCTTGCCAAGCGGGATCGTGGCGATTTCTTGTTTTCTGTTTACTGAGGTCACATGTGCGAAAAGCTCCATTGAGCGATTACCTGTGAAGCTTAATAGCTCATATTCACGAATTTCATCAGGAGCCCCTGGTATGCCGACTCTTTGATTCCACATCACACGGCCTTTCATAACGTTAAATGACACTCGATTCGACACGAAGCCGTTGCGCCCAGCTTCAGGCATTTGGATATAGACTTGGCACATGTAGTTCCCCATCGTTTCGAGTGCATACGATGAATTGAGTGTCACTGATCGTGCTACTGTTTCTCCTGCAGCGAGGATAATGGCTCCATAATTAGTCGGCTTTGATGGTGTCACGCCACGGCCTCGTGCGGTGATGATAAAATCGAGCCATGGTCTGCCGTGCTTTTCGCTCAATGTCACTTCACGGCCTGCATTATTAGTGAGGTATACGGTGGCCTTGATGGGCTCATTAACAATGTAGCTAGACTTGCTCAGCTCTAAACGGACAACAAGCTGAGCACTTGCTTGATGAGTTGTGGTGGCTATGGTGAAGACAACACACGAGATTGCTGCAGCATACTTTAGAAATTGTCTAATTGTCATAGCTTTGTTTATATTTAAGCTCTCCGTGAAGATGCGTCAATACTACTGTGCCGAGTTGTTGCAGGTTCTGAAGCCGATATCTGGTCGCCTAATATCACGGCTCTCTACCCATTCACGTGCTCGTGCTCCATATTTTGGTCGCATATAGGAGGCTCCACCCACCATGTAGCGAGGTGGGGCTGAGGGATCGGCCGGATCGAGGGTCGGTTCGCGCATCCATTCAGATACATTCCCTGCCATGCCATATAGCCCAATTGTGGTTTGCTCTGTTTTATCAACTGCCATGTATCCAGTACCTTGAAGTTTACTGGGGTCCGAGCTAGATGAACAGGCTGCATACCAGTCACCATAGTTCGGTAAACTACGACCTTTCCACTCGGCATAAGCGTATGCATCCCACCAATCGACACCAACGATTGGATGGTAGAGCTCTACCTCGTAGTCATTCCACTTTCGACCTTCTTTGGCAGCGGTGTAAAGGGCATGCCAGTCATCAGGCCTATGTGATATCTTGTAGCTAGGTTGATCTTTGTGTTGGTATACATCTTGCATATCCTTTGGAAGAGCCTCAACTGCGTTGATAAATTCTGCATATTCCTCAATGGTGACTTCGTGAGCGTCCATCCAAAAGCCACGAATTTTGTGGTGGAAACCGTGAGGTCCTGGGTATTTGCCGGCTGCGATGTTGACCATATCGGTAACAGCTCTTTTTTTCGGCTTGGGTTTAAGGGATGCGAGATAAAAGCCAAGGCTGATAATGCAGAGAAGTGCTAAGATGATTGTCAGAATTTTTCCTGCTAGAGTAGAGATGTGAAGGTAATGCACCGTTGTGGAATCGATGCGCATAGTGGAGCTGTTGATCTGGCCACTCTCCCCAGGCTTGGTTAGCTGCCGCTGAATTTCGCCGGCAAGATCATGAATTTGATGCCATGATTTGGGCTGAGCATTATTGAGTAATGCCATAGAGCCAAGTAGGGTGCTGGTTCGCGTTGCCCCAGGCTCGTTGGCCTCAATCATGTCCTGCAGTAATTGCCCAAGTAGCTCTTTATCTTTTGTGATATCCGATTGATGTGGGTGGCCTGATACCGCCAAATTAGTAATGCGGCAGTGGAAGTCTCTATCTACAAAGATATCGTGAGGTGATAAGTTGAGCGTTGCGATATTTCTTAATTCCATGTGCTCATAGGCACTTGAAATATTACTTAAGATGCGGGCAATCTGCAGTGGAGTGATACTCTCTTCGCGATCATAAAGCTCACCCAGATCTTGGCCTCTAATTTTTTCATAGGCAAAATAGCAAACGTCTCCTTCATTGACGGCTTCCAAAATAGAGGCAACTAAGGGATGATCCACGCTGGCTTTTACCTTCACATCTGCGATGAATTTTTCACGTGTTTCTTCATCGGTGAGAAACTCATCATCGAGGCTGCAGACTAAGACCTGTCGCTGTATTGATATTTGTGTAGCCTCCCATGTTGAGGTTGAAGCACCCTTGTAGAGGAGAGGTCCAAGTAGGTAGTCACCGACTTCTTTTCCGGGGCTAAATGATGATTCTAAATTTGGTGCCATAATGAGATCAAGGAATGCTGCAATTGTTGTAAACTAACGACGCAATACTTACAATCAACCTTTTCGATACATCCGCCTTTGTGTGGGAACGGCACTGGGAGAACAGTGCAGTATGCAGCAAAAAACCTTAAGGTTCCATGGGTCAATCTTTTTCGCAGGGCCAAGGCAAAAAGCCTGTAGTGATTCTGCTTGTATGACTTCGAGGCAATATTCAGCACAATGGTAGTGATCTCGTCCTTGAAGCTTGTGTTGTACCTGAGCAATTCAGCGCAGCCTTGCTCTACTCAGGCGGCATCACAAATATTGCAGCCTTGACCTAGAAAAGGGTGTCGTATTTGTGCAAAAATTTTACGCATAAGTTTCCGCACTTTCTGGACTCGTCTGTGCAAAAAAATTGCATTACCGAAAAAACAGGATCTCGTGCCCTCCCATGGTCACACCTGAATAAAAACACACACTCCCATCCAAGACATTATAAACCTTGATCAGTATCGATTTGATCTAACTTTAAAAAACCCTGAGACTTCTTAATGAGGACGATGTCGTCAGATATCTAACCTGATCATTACCCCGTAATTGCGTGACTAGACAAATCTACTATGTGGTGGTGTATTGCGAGCATTCCAAATTTGTAGGCGGCATGGTGTAGTGATGTAGACGCGGATAGTATTAATGTGAAATGTGTTTGATGAACGCCTTATTAAACCAGTAACCCTTTTAGCTAAGAAGCCTACTTTCAATAACAAATTAATATGACCCCAGTTATCATACAAAAAGAAGATCCCAAGAGCATTAAACCTCTATCAAGACGAGAGATACAGGTGATCACCCTGCTTGCAGAGGGGTTCTCTAAGCAAAAAATATCAGATAGCCTTTGTATTAAGGTTTCAACGGTAGCTACCCATGTGAAGAATATTTATCGTAAAATGGGAGTCGATAATTCTGCTGGAGCCATTAGCAAGGCGTATCGCTGCGGCATTCTTTTTTTGATTTAAAAGTGGGAAGTGGGAGCGGAGAGTCATGTAATCCTATATTATGAGGATAGACGCATTTCTTGAATCTGTGGTATATTAATATCACATGTTGGTAACCTCCTTAGGAAAAGCCCGGCACTCAATACCTCAAATTCATATGCCTCCAGTAATCGTAGAAAAAGAAGATCCGCATAGCATTCAGCATCTCTCCAAACGGGAAGTGCAGGTAATCGCGCTGCTTGCAGATGGGCTTTCGAAGCAAAAAATCTCAGATCAGCTATGCATCAAAGAACCCACGGTGGCTACCCACGTGCGCAATATCTACCACAAGATGGGAGTAAAGAATGCTGCTGGGGCGATCAGTAAGGCATACCGCTGTGGTATTATTTCTATAGTGTAATTATAGGGTGTGTATGGCTTAGAAGCCATACTCTTCTGCTCGCCATTGTTGCAATAGGCATCTCACTAAATTGAGTTATTGCGCTAGATGTCAGTGTAGATAGTCTTCGGCATGCTGAAGATGAGTAAATCCTTTGCGATCCGCATGACAGTGTGGACCGTGCTGATGCTCTATTTGCTATGTGATTTTTTCCTCTTCAACGGGCCCCTCAGAGGCGAGCTGCGGAGAATGTTTCCGACCAAGGAAGACAAGATTGCAGAAGCGGTGGCTGTGGGGATTTGTGCACGCGTCTATAATGCTCCCATTTACTTGAGCCAGGTAGACCGAAGGGTGGGCGAGCGGCTGTGGCGCACAGGGCGCTATGCTGATGCGGTGGGTGAAGCGGAGATGAGAATGTTACGATGGCTGGCACTTGATGAGCTTATCACCGAGGCTCTGCTGCGGATTAAAGTAAGGGTCAATATCGAGCAGGCCGAGGTTTCCTCGAAGGAGGTGGACGAGGAACTTGTTCGGTTTGAAAGACGTTTTGATTCAACACAGCAACTTGATGAAGCCATCGCAGCACAGGGTATTGAAAGCAGAAAAGAGCTACGCTTGCGCATGCAGGCCCGCTTGGAGCAGGAGAAATACCTAATGTCTAAAATTAAAGCTAGTATTGCCGTCAGTGATGAAGAGGCAAGAAGCTGGTATGATGATCATCGGCAAGAGTTAACAACACCAGAGCAGCGCCGTGTCAGGCACTTGTTTATTGCGACCCTAGGCCAATCTTCTGATGAGATAAAACAAATGCTCGCCGTGCATCTTGACTCCATCAAAGCCGGTAAGGCGTCGATTGCGAGTTTGGCAGCAGATGTGAGCGAGGATGAGGGGAGTAAGGATAATGGAGGTGATTTGGGCTGGATGCTAAAAGATCGATTGCCTGGTGACTTTGCTGCTTATGTTTTTACAATACCAGTGAGTGAGCCGCGCTTGGTTCGAACCAAACTAGGTTGGCACATCATAGAGGTAACAGAGATCAGAGCACCTGAGCTCCTTCCTTATGAGATAATGGAAGCAGAAATAATTAGCTCTTTGTCTGACCTAAAGCGCAGGCAGGCCGTTGACCAATATCGACACCAGCTACGATTATTAAATCATGAAAAAATCGAGATTTATCGGCAACTATTAGACTAGAGCTATTGACTAGTACAGCTCGAAGTGCTTCTGCAACAATGAGCTGAACAGCTAGTCGATTTCCTTTTTTTTGAGCTCCTCGCGGAGCTTGTCAATAAAGCCATCGACAGTTGGGTATTCAGCAGCTCCGAAGCGACTAAACTCTCTGCCATCATCACCAAAGAGTAAGA
>JBNABE010000109.1:0-7085 GCA_049631945.1 Akkermansiaceae bacterium | reverse complement strand
GGTAGAGCCAAGGATGCTTTCCTGGCATCTATCAGTATCTCTCAACTGAAAAACGGAAACAAGGAGCAATGTCTGGAGGCTGTCAGAACGCTCGGTGAGTTGAAATATTTTGCCGCTAGAGACTACCTCGAGGAAACAAAGCTGGTTTATCAGGAACAAGAGCAATCCAAGGAGATTCTTGAGGCTATCAAGAAGGCTATCATGCTCATTGACCAGCACCAGAGCTTCGTTGATTGGATGGGTACTTTGCTCCGGGGTTTAAGCCTTGGCTCTGTTTTGCTTCTCATCTCGTATGGCCTTGCAATCACTTTCGGTCAAATGGGCGTTATCAACATGGCTCATGGAGAGTTTATTGCCATCGGTGCCTATACAACCTACTGGATTCAAAATATCTTCGCTGAACATTACGGTGAAGCGTCCACGGCGTTTGGCTGGTATTTCATCGTGGCCCTGCCTTGTTCCTTTCTAGTGTCTGCCCTTGCTGGAGCAATCCTGGAGAAAGGCCTCATCCAATTCCTTTACAAAAGACCCCTGGAGTCGCTGTTGGCCACATGGGGTGTGTCCATGGCGTTGCAACAAATACTGCGCCTTAAGTTTGGTGCTGCAAATGTGGCAGTTGCTTCGCCAGAGTGGCTGGCTGGCAGCTATCACCTTGCGGGGGTTTCGATGTCCTACAATAGGCTCCTGCTTATTGCATGTGCCCTGATTCTCATCTTGGTCACATGGCTGCTGATGAATAAAACAAGTTGGGGGCTGCACGTCAGGGCAACCATGCAGAATCGCCAGATGGCTACGTGCCTGGGGGTGCCTTCAGGCAGAGTCAACATGCTTACGTTTGCCTTTGGTTCGGGCTTGGCCGGGCTAGCCGGTGCGTTTATTTCCCAGATCGGTAACGTAGGCCCATCCATGGGCGGTACCTACGTGGTGGATAGCTTCATGGTTGTAGTGGTCGGCGGTGTTGGCAATTTGTTTGGAGCTGCGATCTCTTCCCTTGGCATTGGGACGATCGATCAGTGCCTGCAGCCGATGTTTGGCCCGGTAATGGGTAAAATTACCGTTCTTTTTGGAATCATTCTCTTTTTGCAATTTAAACCTGGGGGGCTGTTCCCTTCACGCTCCCGTAGCCTGGATGATTGATTCCCAGCGTCAATCAGCATTGTTATTACCATGAATAAGCTTCCCAGTTTGTTGAGAGACCGGAACGACATGACGTTTCTGGGTCTACTGACCGCTTTTGTTCTTTTTCTTGCGTTAGGAAATGGCTTTGCAGCGGAAGGCTCGCTTTTTCATTTTTCAAGTTTTACCCTGAGTGTTTGGGGTAAGTACCTATGTTATGCAGTGCTTGCCATCAGCCTGAACATGTTATGGGGATATACGGGCCTGCTTTGCCTTGGCCAATGTCTGTTCTTTGCCTTGGGAGGGTATGCCTTTGGAATGTATCTAATGCTCATGATAGGGGAGGACCCCGTCTACCATACCACACTGCCTGATTTTATGGATTTCATGGGGCTCAGTGAATTGCCAGCATACTGGAAACCATTCCATAACCCTTACGTTGCCATAATGGGTGCCTTGGTTGCTCCAGGAGTAGTGGCGCTGATCTTTGGTACCTTGGCGTTTAGGTCCCGCATCAAGGGAGTGTATTTTTCTATACTGACCCAGGCTCTCACCTATGCCGCAGCACTCTTGTTTTTTAGGAATGAATTTGGTTTTGGTGGCAACAACGGGTTCACCGATTTTAAAATGATTATGGGTGCAGACATTCGTGAGGAATCAACCGGTCGCACTTTGTTTGTTACTTCTGGTGTTTTGTTGGGTGTGGTCTACCTCCTCATTTCCTGGATGTTGAAAACGAAATTTGGCAAGGTGCAGCGTTCGATCCGTGATTCGGAGAACCGCGTGAGGTTCTCGGGTTACTCCACGACGCACTTTAAGGTTTTTATCTTTGTTCTGAGTGCGATGATTGCAGGGGCAGCAGGTGCTTTGTACGTGCCTCAGGCGGGGATTATTAACCCGAGCGAAATGTGGCCTACCAAGGGGCTTGATATTGTCGTTTGGGTGGCGGTGGGTGGCCGGGGAACCAAGTGGGGACCGGTCATCGGTGCCCTAGTGGTGAACTTCATCAAGAGTTGGGCGACACGTGCCTATCCAGAACTCTGGCTCATCATTCTCGGCTGCATCTTCATGTTTGTCGTGCTCTTTATGCCTAATGGTATCGTGGGCCTCTGGTATCAAGCGAAAGCCTGCATCCAGAAATGGACTAGTAAGAAGTCATCTAGCCTCCCTGCAGCCGACAGCGTCTAATTCCTCTCGTATCCCCACATCTGGTAATGTCCCATTCTCCCGTATATCGTGACACCGATCTTGTGCTTTCAATCGAAGGTGTGACCAAGTCATTTGATGGTTTCAAAGCCATTAATGATCTGAACTTCTATCTGGGCGAAGGAGAGCTTCGTACCATCATCGGTCCAAATGGTGCGGGTAAAAGTACGTTCATGGATCTGATCACTGGTCGGACCCGGCCTGATGAGGGCACCCTGACCTATCACCACAAAGATGGTCATGATCAAGACCTCACCAAGCTGCGTGAGTATGAAATCAACAGGATGGGAATTTCTCGCAAGTTTCAGACTCCGAGTGTGTTCACCCAGCACACAGTGTACGACAACCTGTCGCTGTCATTGAATCTGGACCGCGGCGTGTTTAAGACCCTCTTCTACAAGGAGACGACTGCTGATCGCGAGAAGATCGATGAGATACTCGAAGTTGTGCGCCTCAAAGACCACGCCAAGGAGATGGCCGGTAGTCTTTCCCATGGGCAGAAACAGTGGCTTGAGATTGGTATGTTGTTGATTCAAGAACCGCAAATCTTGCTCGTTGATGAACCCGCTGCAGGAATGAGTGACGAGGAAACCGAGCGCACTGGAGAGCTTCTTCTGGGACTTGCCGGCAAGCATAGCATCATGGTGGTCGAGCACGACATGGTCTTCATTCGACAGATTGCCAGTAAGGTAACCGTTCTCCATCAGGGGCATGTACTCAAAGAGGGGACATTTTCCGAGGTTGCCAACGATCCAGAGGTCAAGCAGGTATACCTTGGCCGCGCCAAGCACGACTAACGAACCCATTATTTTATGAGCCCATCGGAAACAACTACGCCGGCAGCCCAAGGCGCCATCGGAACTCCCGTTTTGGAATTGTCTGATTTGCACGTTTCCTATGATCAGTCTCTGATTTTACGTGATGTCAACATGTGCATTCCCAAAAACAGTGTGGTTTCACTGCTGGGTCGGAATGGAGTCGGTAAGACCACCACCCTGCGTGCCATCATGGATATTGCACATGCTCAGTCGGGTGTCATTAGCTTGCACGGCAAATCGATTAATTCACTCGGCACGGAAAAACGTGCCCGTGGTGGAATCGGCTACGTGCCTCAAGGGCGTGATATTTTTCCTAACCTGACCGTGTGGGAGAATCTCAAGGTCAGCATCAGTATTCACGGCAAGGCGGCCATGGATCGCCTTGATGAAGTTTACGAACTTTTTCCCGTGCTCAAGGAAATGAAAAACCGCAAGGGAGGGGTGCTCTCAGGTGGTCAGCAGCAGCAGCTTGCGATAGGTCGAGCTTTGTTGACGAATCCAGACTTGCTTCTGCTCGATGAACCGACCGAGGGAATTCAACCCTCCATCATCGACCAGATTGGAGATGCGATTCATTATCTAAAATCCAACGAGGAAGACGCGTTGAAGGCAACAGCGTCCGAGGTCGATGAGATTGGCAATGCCATCCAATACATGAAAAAAAACCGCAGCATGAGCATCCTTTTGGTTGAACAGTATCTCGACTTTGCCAAGGAAGTATCTGATTATTTCTACATCATGGAACGTGGCTCGATCGTCAAGAATGGTGCGATCGATGAGCTTTCCGATGAAATCATTGCCACCTACCTTTCTGTTTAACACCTTGTCTTTCCATGCACTTATCACCAAGAGAACAAGAAAAGCTCATGGTCGTTGTGGCCGCAGATCTGGCTCGTCGTCGTCAGGCACGTGGACTCAAACTCAATTACGTTGAGGCAATCGCCATCATTACTTACGAAATTTTTGAAGGTGCCCGAGATGGCAAGTCGGTGGCAGAGCTCATGGACGAGGGCACACGCATCCTTACTCGGGACGACGTGATGGAGGGTGTGCCAGAGATGGTGCATGAAGTGCAGGCCGAGGCAACCTTCCCGGACGGCACCAAGCTTGTGACCGTGCACTACCCGATTCAATAATTGCCCAGACGACCAGCTCAGACCATGATCCCAGGAGAAATCATCCCTCAACAAGCAGAAGATCTGGAGGCCAACACCGGGCTCGAAACCCAGACCATCGTGGTGGCCAATACAGGAGATCGGCCTGTTCAAATAGGTAGCCACTACCATTTCTACGAAGTGAATGTAGCCCTGGAATTCGATCGCGAGGCGACCAAGGGCTTTCGTCTGAATATTCCTGCAGGCACCGCTGTCAGGTTTGAGCCGGGCGATGAGCGTGAAGTCAATCTCGTGGCTGTCGCTGGTAAGCGACAGGTCTGGGGGTTTAATGGGAAAATCAACGGAGAGTTAGCATAACATTGGGTAGCATGAGCTTGAAATTATCACGTCAACAATACGCAGAGCACTACGGCCCTACGGCCGGAGATCAAGTCAGATTGGCAGACACAGAATTATTTGTTGAAGTCGAGCGCGATATGATCGCTGAGGGAGGTGGTTATGGCAATGAGGTGAAGTTTGGTGGGGGTAAAGTAATCCGCGACGGAATGGGTCAATCATCCACGGCATTGGATCATGAGTGTCTTGATGTCGTGGTTACCAATGCGCTGATCATCGACCCCGAACTGGGCATTATTAAAGCCGACATAGGTATCCGCTCAGGGCGTATTATTGGGGTTGGTCACGCCGGTAACCCAGATATCCAAGACGGCATTGGCTCCCAGATTCCGCATCCGGAAACCGGGAGGCTCGACCCGATGATTATCGGTGCAGGAACCGAAGTGATCGCGGGCGAGAATACCATTGTAACAGCTGGAGGGGTTGATTCCCACATACACTTCATCTGTCCGCAACAGATTGACGAGGCGATAGCCAGCGGGGTCACGACAATGCTCGGTGGTGGCACTGGCCCTGCAACTGGAACCAATGCCACGACATGCACGCCAGGGAAGTGGAACATTCACAGGATGCTGCAGGCCGCTGACGAATATCCGGTCAACCTCGGGTTTCTCGGTAAAGGTAACTGTGCCACCCAAGAGCCACTACGCGAGCAAATCCGGTCAGGTGCCATAGGCCTGAAGCTGCATGAAGACTGGGGCACAACCCCCGCTGCCATTGACTCCTGTCTGAGCGTTGCTGACGAGATGGATGTACAGGTAGCAATTCACACGGATACCCTCAATGAGTCAGGTTTTGTAGAAAATACCCTCCATGCCATCAACGGTCGCACCATTCATACCTATCACTCGGAGGGAGCGGGCGGGGGACACGCTCCGGATATTCTGACCGTGTGTTCACACCAGAACGTTCTGCCCTCATCTACAAACCCAACGCGGCCATTCACCGTAAATACCATCGATGAGCATCTTGATATGCTGATGGTGTGCCATCACCTCGATTCAAAAATACCCGAGGATGTCTCGTTTGCTGAGTCCCGTATCCGTCCTCAGACGATTGCAGCTGAGGATATTTTGCATGATCGTGGGGCAATTTCGATGATTGCCTCAGACAGCCAGGCTATGGGACGGGTTGGCGAGGTGCTGTCAAGAACCTGGCAAACGGCACACAAGATGAAAGTCCAGTTTGGGAAACTCGAGAGTGAGCAACACCAGGCAGCTGATAATTTCAGGGTATTGCGTTATATCTCCAAATACACCATCAACCCGGCGATCACCCACGGCATGGCTTCGGAAATCGGTTCCCTGATGGTCGGTAAACTCGCTGATATCGTGATTTGGAAACCTATGTTCTTTGGCGTGAAACCTGAACTCATTCTCAAGGGTGGGATGATTGCCATGGCCAATATGGGGGATCCCAATGCATCGATTCCAACGCCACAGCCTACCTTCTACAGGCCTCAGTTTGCAGCACATGGCAGAGCCCGGGCGGAAACCTGCGTCACCTTTGTCAGCAAGCAGTCTCTCGAGGCTGGATTAGCCGGTGAAATCGACGTGCAGAAACGCCTGGTTCCCATTGGTAACACCCGCCAAGTCACCAAGGCAGATTTGCTCTACAATGAAAGCTGTCCGGATATTAAAATCGATCCTGAGACCTACACCGTGGAAGCTGACGGAGATGTGCTCCTCTGCGAGCCCGCCACAGAGCTACCACTCGCCCAGCGTTACTTCCTGTTTTAACGATTCTTCAACCACATGGCTGTTCTCATCCAACAAACTGTCGATGAGTGTGTGGACACCAAGCCTGTAATTGTTCAGGTAGGTCGCCATACTCTCTACAAGAGACGTTGGAGGGCGAAGGCAGCGGATGGGACAGAGCTGGCCGTTAACCTGGATGCGCCGGTAGACAATGGCACCCTGCTTGGTTCTGAGGACGGTGCTATCTATTTGATCGAGCAAACCAAGGAGGATGTCATTGTGGTCCCGTTGCCCGGAACCACCGAAATGGCGGCCCAATTAGGATGGTATCTTGGCAACCAGCATCTGCCTGTTGAGGTGCGTTCTGATTCCATCGTCATCGAGCACGTCAAGACACTGGTGGCTGCACTGGATCGCATTGGGATTCCTTACACGCTCCGCACCGAAGTATTCCATTGCAAGATGCACAGCCACCAGCACTGACCCATCACCACACTATGCAGCCATCCTCCAAGCAAGTCAATTCAGCACCCATCGCTTCATCCGATTGGGATTGGCTGGCGCGCGTGCTGCATTTTTCTGACAGTGCTTTGCCGGTGGGTGCGTATGCACACTCCTTTGGCCTCGAGGGCGTCTGCCAAATGGGGCTTGTCCACGACAAGGAGACTCTGCGGACATTCCTGAATCGAGATGTTTCCACGGCCTTGGTTCACGTCGACCTGCCACTGGTGGCAAAG
>JBNABE010000108.1:0-7198 GCA_049631945.1 Akkermansiaceae bacterium | reverse complement strand
TCACCCAGCCGATTTCCCATAAAATCGTAGGGGCTGTATATTTCCTTTTCATAATAAAGTGGTATCAACCAGTAAGCGACCGCGAAGCGAGCAATAATCGAGCCAAACCCCCATTGCAGATAAGTCCAGTCGCCGTCCATGGCATACACCATGCCGGGCACGCCAATGAAAGTTAGCGCACTTATTTCTGTGGCAATCATTGATCCACTCACCGACCACCATGGCAATGTCTTACCGCCTAAGAAAAAATCTTTAATATTAGACTGCTTACCAGAAAGCCTGTGCCCTAGGACTGTGGTGAAAATCATATACCCAGCAACAACTGCCCAATCCCAATAGGTAAAATACTCGTGCACTTGCTTCATGGCTGCGCAGGTTATCAGCCAGAGCCTCCACTTCAAACTTTTCTTCCAGAAGCATGGCGCCCGCGACGAGAAACCGAAAACTTCAAACAAATTGCAAAAGAGGCTTGTCGTTTGCTACGCACCATTCATAACTCAACCCCAGATTTAAGCAAGTGGCCTCATCTGGAAATCATCACACTCTTGGCATCATCCCAGCTCGCTGGGGTTCTACTCGCTTCCCCGGGAAACCACTGCACCCGATCGCCGGAAAGCCTCTGGTTCAACACGTATGGGAGCGTGCCCAACACTGCAAACGGCTCGATCAAATCACGATAGCTACCGATGACGAGCGTATACTGGACACGGCTCGTGGCTTTGGTGCTCATGCAGTGTTAACATCAGAAGATCACCCCACCGGAACGGATCGTATCGCCGAGGCTGTCACCTCTTATCCAGACGCGGCATACGTTATTAATATACAAGGTGATGAGCCACTCATTGAGCCAAGTCTTATTGACGAGTTAGCTACAGCATTGCATCAAAACCCCGGCATCTCGATGGCCACTGCAGCCAATCCAATCGAGGATCAAGAAGCCATGAATGACCCCAACGTGGTCAAATGCGTACTCACCCAAAACGGAGAGGCTCTCTACTTCTCACGTAGCCCTATTCCTTATCAACGCGCAGATAGCCCTGAGCTCAAACTCTATCGGCACAAGGGCATCTATGCCTACCGCAGAGACTTCCTCGAAAAGTTCGTCATCTGGCCACCCTCCCCGCTTGAGCTTGCAGAGTCACTCGAGCAGCTTCGCGCCCTCGAAAACAACGCCCGTATCAAAGTTCTTATTACTTCTGATGACTCCATTGGAGTCGATACAATCGAACAAGCTCAACAAATCGAAAAAATTCTTCAATAACTCACTCTTCTCTCATAACCATGGCTCAACCTACTAAATATATCTTTGTCACTGGAGGCGTCGTCTCCTCATTAGGCAAGGGACTTGCTGCAGCATCGCTGGGCACACTTCTCGAACATCGAGGCCTATCAGTCATCTTACAAAAATTTGATCCTTATCTCAATGTCGACCCCGGCACCATGTCTCCCTACCAACATGGTGAAGTATACGTGCTTGATGATGGTGCTGAGACAGATCTTGATCTGGGGCACTATGAGCGTTTTACCAATTGCACACTCAGTAAGTTCAACAATCTTACTTCTGGCCAGGTCTTCGAAAATGTTATCCGGAAAGAGCGAAAGGGAGATTATCTCGGTAAAACCGTGCAGTTTATCCCCCACTGCACAGATGAAATCAAAGCTCGCATCAATGATGTAGCCCTACGATCAGATGCGGACATCATCATCACCGAAATTGGCGGAACAGTGGGAGATATCGAAGGTCATCTCTTCCTTGAAGCTTTGCGGCAGTTTTCTCTCGATGTTGGTCGCGAAAATGTATGTTTTATTCACGTCACGTTACTACCACTCATCAAGGCAGCGGGTGAAATCAAGACCAAGCCCACACAGCAATCGGTGGCTAAGCTGCGCGAGATCGGTATTCAGCCTGACATCATCGTCTGCCGCACAGAACACGAACTTGATGAAGACAATCGTCGTAAAATTGCAATGTTCTGCAACGTTGAGCACAAGAATGTCGTCGCATTTCGCGATGTAGATCACACCATCTACGAGTGCCCCGTCGACCTTCGTCGCGACAAGCTTGATCGCCTTGTCACTGACCGGCTTGGAATTGAATCCAAAACACCAGATCTCACCGAATGGCAGGATTTCGTTGATCACATCATCAACCCCACCCACGAAGTGAAAATTGCAGTGGTCGGCAAATATATCGAACTCCAAGACGCCTACAAATCCATTTACGAATCTTTGACTCATGCCGGAGCAGCGAATGATACCAGAGTGACGGTAGAGCGCATCGACGCTGAGATGATTGAGCGTGACGGCGCAGATGCTCATCTTGGCGATATAGACGGCATTCTTATCCCCGGCGGCTTCGGCGATCGTGGCACTGAAGGCAAGATTCTCACTGCCAAATTTGCGAGAGAGCGTAAAATACCGTACTTTGGTATCTGCCTAGGCATGCAAATCGCCACCATCGAATTTGCCCGAAATGCTTGCAACTTAGTAGACGCGAACTCAACCGAGTTTGATAAGGATAGTCCATACCCCGTGATATCTCTTCAAGAAGAACAACAAGGAGTTGAAGATATGGGAGCCACAATGCGCTTGGGCGCCAGTGACTCCAAAATCCTACCTGACACCGTAGCCCACCAACTTTACGGCAAAGACACGATTAGCGAGCGTCACCGGCATCGCTACGAATTTAACCCCGCCTATCGCGAGCAAATCGAAGCCGCCGGCCTCAAAATTAGTGCTGTATCTGATCCCGAAAGGCTGGTTGAAATCGTAGAAATCAGTGATCACCCCTTTTTCATAGGTGCTCAATTCCATCCGGAATTTCAATCTAGGCCGAATCACCCACATCCTATTTTCTCTGGATTTATCGCAGCTGCTCTCAAGCACCACTCTTAAAACCAGCAAGCACCATGTCCGTCATCGAATCTAGAATTCAAGAACTCGGCTACAGCCTTCCTTTGGCCCCGCCTCCAGCCGGCTCCTATGTGAATTGCGTTCGGTCTGGCAATCTGCTCTTTTTAGCCGGCGGAATACCCCCCTTAGATGACGACACTTACTTGGGTAAAGTGCCCACAGATACATCTGTGGAGACAGCTCAAGAAGCTGCACGCCTCATTACTCTTAACCGTCTGGCGGTGGTGAAAGCAGAAATTGGAGATCTCGACCTAATCAAGCGTATTGTCAACGTAGGTGGTTTTGTGAATTCAGAGCCTGATTTTTACCTACACCCAGCTGTAATCAATGGCTGCTCCGATTTACTCGTCGCTATTTTCGATGACAAAGGAATTCATTCACGCACAGCACTGGGGGCATCTGCTTTGCCACTCAATGTATCAGTAGAAATCAATATGATCGTGGAAATCAGCTAGGTCCTCCATGAAAGACCCCGATAAGTTTGAGACGTATATTGGAGTATTGATGACAGTAAGTGTGTTGAAAATTTACTTCTTCCCTTGCCGTCTAGAAAAACAGATGTAGGATTCCAAGCGTTATATTTCAATTCACGTAGTTGAATTAGCATCAAACAATCTTATTATGATCATGAAAACCAGCATACGAAAAACAACTGCATGCGCTGCCGCCATTGGGCTAGCAGCGCTACCCATGTTGGCTACTGTGCATGCCAATGTTGCCGAGGCAGCAGAAGTAGATGCCGTAACCAACACTGCAACCGTCTACCTTGTCCAAGTAAGTGGCAAAGGATGAGGTGTCTCTAATCGAGCCAGTCTGGCTCTCAAAACACAAAGCGGCGTCGACAAAATTCTGCTCTCTGGCTTGCGTGCAACTGTAGTCATGAAAGATGGCCAGGAGCTTGATCAGGCCAAGACCGAACAGTCTCTGAACCGTAAATCACTCAAGCTTGTCTCCTTCAAAAAAGAAGAAGTCGTGATCCCTGAAGCTGGCTACGTGCTTGCAGTGACCGGCACTGGATGAGCGGACACTAACGAAAAAGCCCGTGTGGCTTTAGAACAGCTCGATAATATTGCTGCCGCATACGTCAACAGAGGCATTACTCTTCACATGGTCAAGGCCGGTGAGCTTGACCAAGACAGTATCGCCAGAGCTATAGCTCCGTTCAAAATGAACATCCAAGGTGCAAAGCCTCTTGTAGGCAAACCCTTCTAGGGAACATCCTATTCATTTATCTGCGGCCAGCCCTCAAACGAGGTCTGGCCGTTTTTCATGGCTCAGCTCGAGAGCTTCGGGTCAAACCCTTTCTGGCAACCCATAGATATGGGGATGCGTTAGTTGCTGCTATGCGCTTGTATCGAGTCACAGACCATTGATCACTAGCTAACCCATCGATGAATTTATCAACCATACAAACCTCATCAGCTCCGCCTTCGTGACCCGGATAACACATCACTGTTAATATCCCGCCACAGGATAGCAAATTCACAGCGGCGGACAGTGCCGCCAATGTTGAAGCTGGCAGAGTAATTTTAGTTTTGTCTCCACCTGGCAAATACCCGAGATTGAAGATCGCAACTTTCGCATTTTTTGTGACATAGCGCTCCATCTCGGCATGACTCTCACACATTAATTGATAACAGCATCGATTCACCCCAGCCGCCTCAAGGCGCTCAGCGGTGCTACGAAGTGCTGCCTCTTGAATATCAAAGCCAAAGACCATTCCCGAGCTACCCACACATCCTGCTAGAAATAGAGCATCATGCCCATTACCCAGCGTTGCATCCACTGCCGTATCCCCCACCTGCAAGACCTCAGCAACTATCTCGTGCGCCAGCAAAAGCAGACTACCTGAGATGACTTCCTCTTTAATCATGGTGCAAATTCTTTTTATTTTGCCCCCAAAAAGCCTCAACTAAATTGGGGCAATTTGAGCTCTTCATCGAGACCGTATACACCACACAAGTGAGCCGCAAAATGCTCTGCAACAGCAGGCGCCATTAGTGAGCCCTTTGAGCCCAAGCCATTGAAGAAACCAACTTCCGCTATTTCTGGGTGAAACCCTACCACCGGCATGCTATTCCTGACAATCGGTCTGATACCAGCCTCGTGACCGATAACCTCCATGGGAACATCCTTGCCATTGCCTAGCTTGACCCAAGTGTTTAATTTTTTAAGCACTTCTGCCTTCCCCGCTTCACTGGGTATTGCATCCATATGCTTCCAGTCATAGTTGGCCCCAGCCTTCCACATGCCTCCCTCTCTTGGAGCCAGCCATCCGTTACAATGGTAGCGCCTTGCTTCATCAAGCCCATCAATCCAAACATTTAAAATTTCCCCTTTGGCACTGCGATGATGAACATGTGAGAACCAACCTTGATAGCCATCTACCCCCTGAAGACCATAAGCACCTTGACATAAAATCACTTTATCAGCTGTGACATCCTGCCACTTGACCTTCCCATTGACGAATGAAACATCTTTCTCGTCAAAGGCCGCCTCACGCCATGAACCAGCGTCGATCAATCTGTCCTGAACCACGTGCAAGAATGCGAGCGTATCAAGCCAGGCCCCGTCTGGCATTTCAACACCTCCGAATTCATGTTGAAAAGGCCCATCAAGATCAGAAACTTCATGTGCCCACTGCCCTAGCTGATCCTTCTTACCGCGCCACTTTTCACGGTCTCTCTCGGAAGCAAAAACACGCACCACAGGCGTCGGATGGTATAGCTTGCGCCCACTTGCTCGTTCCAAGGCATGATAAAACTCCATTGCCTTAGGCAAATACAGCTGCTGACGCCAAGCGGGATTCATACCCTTGCCTGTCAACGGAGTAATCAAACCTGCAGCGATCCGCGTCGATCCAGTGCCATCTTGACGGTCCACGACTAAGATAGAGCGATTACGCTTGAGCAGCTCCACTGCTAGTGTGCTACCCGCCAAACCCTGACCAATAATGAGAAAATCAACCGTCATTACTAGCCATCGTTTTTCACATCCTCCTTTAATGATTCGTTAGGATCCATCCATTTGGCGTCATAGCCCTTAGCGTAATTAAAAAGATCTCGGTGCATATATTCATAGTAAGCTTCTTTTTGTTCATCACTAAGTCGATACCAAATGGTGACGTTGAATGCCCGAGTCACTTTCTGCATCATCTTTAGGGTCAAACGGCGCCCTTTCCGTGCTTTTTGAACCTGCTTGTGGCTCAGCTGCTCAGTCGAAACTGAAACCATATCATGGTTGCTGATTCGCCACTCATCCATCATGCGATCCAAAGGCTGAGAACCCAAATCACGCTCTTTACTCTCCTGCATGTGAACATTCTTAACTTGAAAATTTAAATTTGGAAACTGAATTTGGCATTTGGAATTTAGTAAATATAGATTAGCGTTAATCAATGCCTAGCAAACAAGACATCCTCGATCTATACTTCATGGATGCACGATGCAAATTAATCGACATCGCTGCTTTTTTGGATCGTATAGATCGCTTTAACGGCGAGCCAGATTATCGTTTCGACAGCTTTCATGAAGCCCTAGATGCCATGCTCAAGCCTGGCGATCAGTCACGCACAGAAGCTGTCCTGAACACCCTTTCTGACCAGAGTGAAGAGCCCATCCCCAAGGCTACTATTCAAGGTGCATCTGGTGCACCCCAGAAGCACGTCGGCAACTAAACCCTTATTCCTACATAAACGATGCCTTATATCGAACCTCATGCTCATATGGTGAGCCGCACGACCGATGATTACCAAGCAATGGCCATCGCCGGCTGCGAAGCCATTTGTGAGCCTGCCTTTTGGGCCGGCTATGACCGCAGTTCAGCCCAAGGATTTTACGATTACTATCGGCAGCTCACTGATTATGAACCCAAGCGTGCTGCTAAGTTTGGCATCAAGCACTTTTGTTGGTTGTGCATCAACCCCAAGGAGGCGGAGGACTCCGGCTTTGCCCGCGAAGTGATGGCTATCATTCCAGAATTCCTCGATCAGCCAACAGTATTAGGGATTGGTGAGATCGGTTTGAATAAGAATACTGTTAGCGAGCTCACTATTTTCGAGGAACATGTTGCCATTGCTCAACAACACGACCTTCCCATTCTCATTCATACACCACACCTTGAGGACAAACTCAAAGGTACGCGCCTTATTATCGATGCGCTCAAAAATGCCAAGGTGGATCCTAATATGGTTATTATTGACCATGTAGAGGAACACACAGCGGGCATGGTTCTCGACCAAGGCTTCTGGGCAGGAATGACCCTTTACCCTGAATCAAAGTGCACA
>JBNABE010000107.1:0-7269 GCA_049631945.1 Akkermansiaceae bacterium | reverse complement strand
ATAGACAAGATCAGGCCGCTTGTTGGACTGCACCTAAGGCACGAGTTTGCGACAATGATGATACAGTATAGTGGTACGGATACTCATTTAACCGTCTCTAAGGCAGTTACTGACAATGTATCACTGAGTGGCATCTACTGGGGAATGAAGTATCCAGGGCTAGGTGTGCGCATCAAGTTCTGAGCTGTAAGCATACAGTCTATTGGCATTACAAGCCTGGTGATATTTCGAGTGTTATTTACCAGGCATATTGGTTCTCAGTCTAGCTTGGGTGATACCCATATACCAAGCCTGGCATACTTACACATTACAATACCACGTATTACATACATTGTGCGAAGTTGTACGCTGCTGCGTTGAGCGCGTGGCTATCTGGGTTTATTTAGGGCTACTCAGGTATATGTTGGAGGTTGTTGTCTGGTATGACACAAGCAGTCTGAAGCTGCCTGTTTGTAAAAAAAATCATTGCTGGTAATGAAAAGCTCAATCAGTATGCGTCAGACTTTACGTCAATATCTAGATTCCTAATATAATGATCAATCAGACACCCAATCACCCTATATCAAACCTATCTCGCAGAAACTTCCTGAAAAAAACCACAGCAGCTGGATTGGCTATAGGAGTTGGTTCCCCTATGCTCAGTGCTGCCAAGCAGACCAAGGGCGAGAAAATCAAGGCTCTCCTGGTCACTGGAGGTGGATACCATGATTACGATGCACAAAAAACCATCGTTACTGAAGGAGTCAGTAAGCTGATTGATATAGACTGGACCATTTGGCACCACGTAAAGGCTGAGGATCTCAAAAAGTCCCTATCAGCTGAAGGCTGGGCTGATGATTACGATATAATCATATACAACATGTGTCATGCGAATGAGGATGATGAGAGTTACATAAATAATGTGGTTGGCGTGCACAAAGCTGGCAAACCGTGCGTCGCAATTCACTGCACCATGCACTCATATCACTGGAATGTTGGTGGCGGAAAGCACTCCAAGCAAGATAAAGAATGGAACAAACTGCTCGGGGTTGTCTCGATGCGCCATGGCCCCAGAGGGCCTGCGATAACAGTGAAAAAGTCTGATGTGAGCCACGAAGCTTACAAATTGCACGCGGCAGACTGGACTACACCTAAGGGTGAGCTATATCATATTGATAAGGTCTATCCTTCTGCAACCGTTCTGGCAAAAGGCACCAATGGAAGGTCTGAGCATCCTGTTGTATGGGTGAATAAGTATGGCAAAGCCAACGTATTCGGAACTACCATCGGACATCACAATGAAACCATGGACTCGAAGGATTTCCTTCAAACCTTGGCTGACGGAATTGTTTGGGCTGTAGCTGAAACCCAAAAACAAGCATAGGTGGATATCTAGACTTATTTCTCCACTAGCTTGCCGATCAGCTCGTTCATTCTGGCTGTCATCTTGTGCGGATTATCAAGTAAACCAGCTGCAAGCAAGGCGTTGTCAGCCAGCTGCTGCACGACAAGACTTGCGGTTTCCTTGTCGTCTTCGATCAAATCACTTAAGCCGTGTATTACAGCGTGGCGTGGGTTGATTTCTAGTGTTGCCTTCGTTGTAGGCATATCCTGGCCCATGGCCTGCATCATTGAGCGCATCTGTGCATTAGGAGCATCCTTCGGTGTGAGAGCTGCTACAGGGCTATCGATAAGTCGGCCAGAAGCTTCAACCTTATCAATTCTATCAGATAGCTCATCCTCAATGAATTTGATTAGATTTTTACGCTTTTTACTGTCTAGTTCTTCACCCTCCGTAGCGACGTCCTCCAGCTCAATTTCACCTCGATCTGCCGATACGAGTTTCTTGCCTTTGAACTCAGGCAATGCTTCCATGACATATTGATCAACTGGCTCAGTGAAGAAGCAAACCTCAAGCCCCCTGGCCTTGAAGGCCTCCAAATATGGTCCAGATTCAATCGCCTCTCGTGACATGCCAGTCAAATAGTAGATATTCTCCTGCTCTTCTTTAGCACGATCGATGTATTGTGCGAAGTTAGTTAGCTCGCCAGGTTCATTAAGGGATGTCTCAAAGCGTAGTAAACCAGCTAATTGTGCCTGATGCTCATAGCTAGTGGCGATGCCCTCCTTGAGGAAACGAGAGAACTTCTTGTAGAAATCCTCGTAAGACTCGGTGTTGTTCTTGGCCTCTTTCTCAAGGAACTTAAGATAACGCTTGGTAATCAGACCATTGAGCTTCTGCACTAAGGCGCTGTCCTGCATGGATTCACGGGAGATATTGAGTGGTAAGTCCTCACTATCGATGACCCCTCTCAAAAAGCGCAACCACTCAGGCAAGAGCTTGTCTGGCTTAGCATCAATGAGAACCTTGCGGCAGTAGAGAGAAACTCCTGGCTCCATCTGCCCCATGCCGAATTGCTCGGTATTCTCGGTCGGCGTGAATAGCAGCGCATTGATGGAAAGCGGCGCGTCTGCGCTGAAGTGCATTGTGTAGCGCGGATCATCAAAGGCGTGAGCGGTGAACTTATAGAACTCTTTGTATTCATCTTCGCTGATGTTCTTTTTGCTCTTCAGCCAGAGAGCCTCTACTTTGTTGATGTGCTCGCCATTGAGTGTGATCGGGAAAGAGACGAAATTGGAGTATTTCTCCAGGATGGACTTGATCCGCCCCTCTTGGGAGAATTCTTCCATGCCCTCCTTAAGGTGGACAACGATGCTGCAGCCACGCTTGGCTTCAGCATTATCGGTAATGCTGTATCCGCTTGCACCATCAGAGGTCCATGTTTGGCCCTCAGTGCCATTCTCCCATGAATGGGTGTGCACGTCTACCTTGTCGGCAGCCATAAATGCTGAGTAGAAACCAACACCAAACTGACCAATGACATCAGCATTTGAGTCCCCCTGCTCCTTCATCTTCTCGAGGAAGGCTTTGGTGCCTGAGTGAGCAATGGTGCCGAGGTTCTCTACAAGCTCCTCATTGTTCATGCCGATACCACTATCTGAGATCGTAAGTGTCTTAGCCTCCTCATCAGTAGTGATTTCAATACCCAGCTCCCTGTCTGCCTCGAAAACCTCTTTTTCGGTGAGTTGCTTGAGTCTCATTTTCTCAAGCGCATCCGAGGCATTAGAGACAAGCTCACGAACGAAGATCTCTTTATCTGTGTAGAGCGAGTGGATAACGATGTCGAGGAGCTGACGCACCTCGGCTTGGAATGTATGCGTATGTTCTTCTGTGGCTGTTGACATGATATTGAATGTAGATTGGTAGAATATGAAAGAAATTGCCCAGGCTAGCTCATGAAATGCTGCCATCACGGGGGACGGGGGCGAAAAAATAGCCAAACTCCCCCTCCCTGCAAGCGAAAATCGGGCTAAAAAGCTAGTATATCTGAAGCCCGGGCCGCGCTAAGACCACCTATGCGGTCAATCGGCGTTTAATACAACGGTTATAAATGCTTTTCAGCGGTGCAAGCAGCTTAATGTGTAATGGCCTTGCATCGTAGCTGAAATCAGGATCAGCAAGCAGCTTGGCGGCGTTGAGCGCGGTGGTAAATTCACCGGTCTTCGGGTTGAGGTAGGTTGGGTATTCAATGAGAACGGCATAAACGAGCTCCTCCAGCGTTCTTGTAGCAGTACGGCGCTCACATGATAGCCAGTCCTCAGTAAGCCCCCAGCCTGCGTAGAATGGCAAGCCGTAGGTGAAAACCGGCTTATTACGCATCAGAGCCTCAAAGCCCACGGTAGAAGTCAGGGTGTGCACCTCGTCAACGGCCTCGATCCATGAAATGATATCACCTTGCTCCACCAAGTGATCGACTTGGTTCTCAATCCCCGGCCAGAGCGGCTTGTCCGGACGTGCTCCGCTCAATAGATCGGGGTGAGGCTTGTAGCAGATATAGGCATCCGGTTGCTGAGCGCGGACTTCTTCCAAAAGCTCTTTATTGTTCTTCAGCTTGGGGCTGCCGTATTTGATCGAGGCATCAGAGTCGACTTGGCCAGGGACGAGGATGACCTTTTTTCCTGCCGCTTCTGCGGGTAGTTTTACATCTTCGATACCGAGCTGATACTTGGTGATCTTATTATCACAGAGGAACTGGCTGAGCTCACGAGCTTCGCTGAGCTGTTCGGGACTATACTGAGCCGAGTTAAGGTTCTGCTCAAGTCGTGAAGGGCTACGTGCATCGTAATAGATGCCAATGACATCGAACACGAGCGAGAGCGGTAGATGGAAGTTGGCACCGAGCCCCTTGGAGCGAATGAAGCCATCCTCAACATGGATAATGTTTGAACCGCTGGACTTTGATTTCTCCGGATCTTTGTTTATACCCCAAGCTAGCTCATAATCAGCGGGGCCGTTGGTGCTGAGCTTGGTTTGAGGCCCCTTAATAAAGCGGGGCAAGACATACCTTTGCCATGGATTCAGATGAGCTAATGACCATGATCCTCGGCACATTTCCCAGTGCGGTTTCTGCAGGGCAATGTGATCGATGATGCTGGAAAGGTCGCATTCCTCCAGCATGTCAGGATCGTAATAATGGGAATAGTCAATGTAACACGCCTGAAAGAGCTCGATCACGGAGTGCTGCCGCGCACGCGGTGGTAGTGGTGCACGACCCCGATCCGTAGTCAGCCCCCACCCTGCGTAGAAATTCCAGCCATAGGTGACCACCTCGCAGCCATGAATCAGTGCTTCCATGCCCATCAGCGAGGTGCCCACATAGACTATGGAGCAAAACTTAAAACAATCTGCAGGGCTCAGATCAGTCGAAAGAAGCTGAACTCTGGGGTGAGAAAGTTGCCTTTCACTAAAACAGGACTTTTTCCTGCGAAAATAGCGATCAGGGTGGGTTTTGATGTATATGACGCTCTCAGGATTCTCAGTGAGGGCATCGTCAAATAAGCGGCTTAAGTCGGTGATATCAAGTCCCCCATACTTCATCGAGGCATCGCCACGGGATTGATCAACCAGCAATACCCCTTCCTCGTATGCACTGAGGTCAGCCAGCATGGACCAATTGTATTTGGAAATGCCGCAAGTCCGGTATCTTTCCATGATTCCGGGCGCAGCATCATCCACCTCAACTTCGCCCTGCAGAGCATCAATGAGGTCTGACTGCCCCGAGGCATCAAACATTGCGCCTTGGGCATCGGCTGTAATGCCGTAAATCCCGCCTCCATAGCCCGGCTTAAGCGAGCGCACCGGCGCATCCTCATAGAGTAGGTAATCCCCGCCTGATTTCCTCGCCCGCAACCCACTCGGGCGATAGCCCCAGCCGTATTTAACGGAGCGATTAAGAGCATTACGATGAATCCTTACAAGTGGATGGTGATGGATGCCTTTCATAACTAATCTTGCATAATAGGTATTCAGCCATTGGGATGCTGCGGGCGACACCTGAATAGACCACTCATAACCCTATATTATTACGTTTTGGAGTTTTTTCTAAATACAGTAAAATACACCCAACTTGTCTGTGTTATGTAATTTCTTTTTCAGGTCTAAATGGACACGCCTTTTATACTGAAAAACATACCCTTGCTTGTCAGTTGAAATTATTAAGATTAAAACTCTGACGCTAGCTTGCATTGCAACTATTCTGATGAATGATCCTGTAGCTAGCGACACTTGATGGCGCCATGTCAAAGATTCAAACGATAGGAATATTTTACTTACCATGAAAAATTTTATTTTAGGGGTTGGGGCACAAAAAAGCGGCACAACTTGGCTTCACAGCCAATTAATGAAAAACGACAGCATCGACATGGGCTTCGCTAAGGAATACCATACATTCGATGCTATATTTTCCGAGCACTGTAGTTTTTTTAGAACAGATTTGCTAAACACCATTTTAGAGAACGAGAAAGACGGCAACTTGGGCCGCAACAAAAAAAGCTGCATGGATGCTATCAGGCGCCTATCTTTCATTGATAACACCGATAATTATTTTGACTACTTCGATCAGTTACATTCAAGAAACGATAAGCTCAAGGCTGTTGGTGACATCACCCCAAGCTATTCCATGCTAACGAGTGAGGCATTCGCACATATAAGGCAAGGTTTAGAGGCAAGAGGTTTCCGTGTTAAGGTCATCTTTCTAATGAGGGACCCAGTTGAGAGGGTGTGGTCAATGTTGCGAATGGGAAGAAGGAACGCAACGAAGAAGGGCAAGGTATTTAAAAATTCCGAAACAGAGTCCTTGCGAAGGAATTACAAATCCCCTGCCCAAGAATTGAGAACCCGATATGACAGAACACTGGTGGAACTTGAGAAGGTATTTGAACCGGAGGATATTTTTTGCGATTTCTATGAGCGCTTGTTTACAGACCATACCTATAAGGCATTGCAAAGCTTCTTAGGATTGGGATTAAAGTCTGCTGATTTCAAGTTTCATTCCAATGTTTCCGCTGTAACGGAATCTCTTGATTCAGACTTAAGGGCAGAAATTGCAACTTATTATTCTAATGTGTATGATTTTGTATCAAATAAAACCAAGGGTGTATCTGAGAAGCTGTGGTCTGGCTACCAGTATTTGTAACGCCTCGCGCTGTATTGTCGCCCCCTGCTGGTAAACTCTCTGACTTGGTACGACGTAATTTGTTTGCCTGTCCAGTGATGATGCCCAAAAGCTGCATGCAGCTGTTGCATTTACAGAGCTACTCATTCTCTCGTTATTCGAATGGAAAGGCTTTGAAACACTGTAATATTCAGCTAAAATTTATATATGTATATATCAATCAGGTATGGTTTTACGTTTCTGTGCATACCCAAAACAGCTTCGACTTCCGTAGAGGCAGCTCTAAAGGGGCATTGTGATATCGTTTTCTCGGGGCACCCCAAAGTTAAGCACGTCGATGCCCAGACTTACTCAAGCAATATACGACCACTACTTCCCCACGCTAAAAGGATAGAATCATTCTGCCTAATGCGATCTCCTTTAGAATGGCTTGAGAGCTGGTATCGTTATAGAAGCCGGGGTGAATTAATGTCACCGGAGCATCCTAATCACAAAAACTACACAGGTCATCTTAGTTATAATGAATTTGTTACAGCGTATCTCTCTGAGGCAACGATTAGACCACCTTTCGCCAGACTTCAGAATCAATACAGATTTGTGCAATTAAGAAATGGGGCGATTGGCGTTGACCGTATATTTTGCATGGATCGTCTCGACTTAGTTTCCGAGTATTTATCTAATAAAATAGGCAGAGATGTGTCCATTGATTATAAAAACAGATCTCCAAAAAGAATTTCAGTATTAGATCAAAAGATTAAAAAAAAGCTTCAAGAAC
>JBNABE010000106.1:0-7279 GCA_049631945.1 Akkermansiaceae bacterium | reverse complement strand
ACCTCCTAAGCACAGTGTTGAGGCTGGCTGGAAGACAACCATTATAGGTGACGACATCGCCTGGCTTTGGCCGCATGAAGATGGAACCCTGCACGCCATCAACCCTGAGAACGGCTACTTTGGCGTTGCTCCCGGCACATCTTACGAAACCAACCCCATTGCAATGGACTCGATGAAAGAGAATGCCATCTTCACCAACGTCGGCCTCACTGATGAAGGTGACGTCTGGTGGGAAGGTCTTTCTGAAGAGCCCCCCGCTCACCTTATTGACTGGAAGGGTCACGACTGGTCACCAGATTCAGAAAGCCCTGCCGCGCATCCTAATGCACGTTTTACCGCACCTGCTTCGCAGTGCCCGACTATTGATCCTGATTGGCAGAACCCAGACGGAGTTCCCATCTCGGCCATAGTCTTTGGCGGCAGACGGCCAACTACCATGCCGCTTGTCTACCAAGCCTTCAACTGGTCACACGGCGTCTACATGGGTGCGACCATGGGCTCTGAAGTGACCGCAGCTGCCATTGGCCTCAAAGCAGGCGTGCGCCGCGACCCCTTCGCCATGCTCCCCTTCACCGGCTACAACATGGGCGAATACTTTGGTCATTGGTTAGCTATGCGTAACGAGATTAAGAACGTCCCTCGCATCTTCCATGTAAACTGGTTCCGCCTAGACGAGAACGGCAAGTTCCTCTGGCCCGGCTTTGGTGACAATATGCGCGTGCTCGAGTGGATCGTTAACCGCTGCCACGGTCGCATACCCGGACACGAGACCCAAATCGGCTGGACCCCGCATTACGAGGATTTTGATTTGGAAGGTCTGGATGACTTCACCCGCGAGGACTTCGACAAGGCGATGGCCTTCAACAAGGAGGAGTGGAAACAGGAGGTAATCTCGCAAGGGGAACTGTTTCTCAACCTCTACGACCACCTGCCCAAGGAGCTCGTCTTTCAGCGTGAGCTGTTGATGGCGCGGCTAACCTAACAGGTACACTAAGAGCTCACATCTACTGCATGAAAAACTACACCAGGCACGAAGTCGCCATGGCCATTGACCACGCCGTCCTAAAACCAGAATACACGGATGCCGATCTAGAGCAACACGCTGCCATGTGCATTGAAAACCAGGTGTTTAGCATGTGTGTCAGACCCTGTGACGTGAAAACCGCAGCTGCCATGCTGGCAGGTAGCCCAGTGAAGGTCTCCTGCGTGTTGAGCTTCCCTCACGGGGCAGACACCACCGCGACCAAGGTCTTTCAAGCGCAGCAAGCTATTGATGACGGGGTGGATGAAATCGATATGGTCATGAATATCGGCAAATTCATGTCCGAGGATTTTGAATATGTCAAAAACGACATCCATGCCGTGGTCGAGCTCGCCCACCGGCACAAGGTACTCGTCAAAGTCATCCAGGAAAGCGGCTTTTTGACACCTGAACAAATTGCCCGGGCTTGTGAAATTTCTTATGCCGCCGGAGCGGACTTTGTCAAAACTTCGACCGGCTTTGGCCCTGGATCCGCTACTCCCGAATCTATTGACATCATGATCAAAACGGTGGGAGATAAAATGCAGGTTAAGGCATCCGGAGGGATTCGCACCTGGGATGAGGCCGTGGCTTATCTTGAGCAGGGCGCTGACCGCCTAGGTGTAGGCTCAACAGCTGCTGTATTAGATGGTGGTGAGGCGGCGGAGGGTTACTGAGATTTCCACCCAGCAACTTCCCTACATCCGCACACTCAAATAAGAACTTAATACAGCCAGGTTACAATTGCCTCGGTCGCACGTGGCCCTGATCTGTCAGCGACATCTCACCTTTGCTACTTTTTCCCGTTTGCGAATGCCTCCCAAAGTAGATCCAGTTGCTCTGGATCCGGCTCCCCGTCGAATGCGACAAAGCGAAAGCGGGACACATAGGGCTTATCAGGCTCGAGCCGAAATTCTCCCAAGACCATAGGTGCAAAGCAGAAATAGGGCTTTTGGGGGTGGATGCGCACCGGCTGGGGAGCGCGAAAATTATCCGGATGGGACATCGCTGCTATGCCGCAGAGCTCGCCATCGACCTCACCGGACATCGCCACCCAGTTTGGGCGCGTATGATTTCCGTCGGGCTGCTTCTTGCCCTCACTAGTCAGAATAATATCGCCGGAATCCCAGTTTAAAGGGCCCCGTATGCACATGGCACCATAATGATATTTTTGAATTTCCAGTCCTCGATCGGTGGCGCATGTCTGGATCGACACCAGATCAAAAACATGGATGGATTCGTGCGGTACGCGATTTAATTCCCAAGTTTCCTGCAGGACCGCCAGGGGTTTATCTTCGCGCTCAATCACATGCTGAAGTCTTACGCAAATCTTATCGGCATCGGCATGCAGGGTCTCTACATGTTCGACACGACCCTGCCGCTTCTTGCTATTCCAGAAATCAACGTCACGACCCTCGAATACCGCGCTGGTCCATGCGAACATCAGTCCGTGGTGATGCATGTGGTCGGATGGAAAGCCATCGGTGACTATTTTGCCTTTAGGTGTATATACCGGGTGAATGAAACCACTGCGCCCGAACCAAGGAGCAGCAGGGTCAGGCGAGGGCACGTATGCCGCGTTATAAGTCATCAACACCGCATCACCGTCGGTCAGGGACAGCTGCTTCACCTCATCTTGAGCGAAAACAGATGGGCTCAATGCCGCTAGCCCCATACCTGCAGCAAATAAAGAACCCGCCACTAGGCTCGCAAAAGACCAGACGGGAAAATTAAATTTTTTGTTCATAGAGCTGTTGGCGATACTCATTGTTCGGCCTTTTCATCATGTTTCGTTTTGATGGGCTTCATTGCTCTCATTGTTAAGAGTCATGGCTCATCAAGTATGACTATTCAGCCCCAAAACCATCTGAAGCATAAAATTCAATCAAGCAGCATTTGGAACATCGAAAAGCTGTGATTGGTATACCTTTTTTAAATGGTTTCTTAATCCCGCCAAAAAACGACTTTCGAGGGCTTCCTCTTTGCCAAGTTCCTAGATGAACAGAAGCGTAGCTAAAATCTGGGACATAGCCACGGGTCATCTGCCCATCACATTTGGGGCAATCTATCTTGTGATTGGTCATATAGAGTTAAAAATAATGAAGCATAGTTTATGCTCAAGAACTTAGTGCTGCTGAAAAGTTTATCTTTTCAGCCGAACGTCTAGCATGAGGTAAGGCTGGCAAGGAGCGCGCGCGATGCAGGACTGAGGTCGAATTTACATTTCATATTCGAACTCGTAGCGGGTCAGCCGCTGCTCTCCATGCGCTTGTGATGCAAAGCGCTACGGAGAAACTTCCCGCCATGGCACGGGTAGAGGCTTGCGACCATCGCGCCACATCTGCCAGTCCTCATCACTCCATGCATAAGACGGCATTTTTTCCCTCCATATTTCCCGTGTTTCGTCATCGAGCTTCTTCAAAAAAATCGGTTTCACCTTCCAGTGAGCGGGTGGACTCGGAGCGCCCCATGTTGAAAAGCTCTTGATTACCACCCATTCGTAGCCGCGCTTCTTGATATCGACATGGACGGACAGAGGAGCCCCCTCACCCCCCACGAATGCGATTTCACGAAATACCTTTTGAGTCAATTCATAGTAGCCATTCGAGTCCGTGGTCGTCTCACTCCCAACTTCACAACCCGCGAGCGGACGGCGCGTATCGGCATCGTAGATGTAACCCGTTAACTTTGGCCGGGAGACCCGCGTAGCGATCCCACATCCGAACAGTGCCAAGATTAAGGTGCAGGCTAGAATCATTCTAGGATTGCGCATAACGTTAAGGCCATCATCTTATTGAGCGTCTGGCAGTTTGTCTATCTTCGATAAATCGATCGTGTAGTTCGCCTAGGCGCCTTCTACGGCGATTGAGATCACATCACCTTTCCGCTCAATTTCCTCGTCCCGCCAGATCCTCCAAAAGTCTCCAATTGGCCCTCTATCAGGCATCTTCGTCGATGGATTTACTATCTGACCCTCTGCGCTTGAGTAACAATGGCGTGTAAAGCAGCAGAGAAAGAATCGCTCCCCAGAAAAGGCTATTGATGGCTAGCAGTATAAACTCCACAGAACTGGGGATGTTACTCGGCCACAGAGTTGTGAGCCATAGCACCGGCTGCAGTAGAACAACCGCTACAGAGCCTATAGGAATATAGGCCACGATGAACGACAGCAAGAAGTGAACCCCACCCAGGATAAGGGTCATGATGGTGAGTTGTATCTTCATGCCTTATTTATTCCAACGTCCGAGGTGACTCACGCGCGGCCTTTAGGCTATCGCCTGGAGGAGATTATTCGTACTGCTATTTTACTTCTGCTTCAAAAGCCCCTGCGACAAAGCTCTTTGCCTCGTCCGGCAGGCGCAGATGGATCTTGCCGGGTATCTTGCCGTCCGAGACGGTGCCGAACTCCAGTTTCATGGAATAGCCCCTTAGATAGTTTTCCGATTCGGGCAGCCTGCTGCCCTCGACCTTGTATCTCAAATTGATATGCGGTTGCAGCACATGACCTTGCGGATCTGGTTTGACGAGGATAGTTTTCCCAGCAAGCCCCTCGACGGAAGAACCATGGATAAAAATTTCAAAGGCTTGATCGGGGAAGAAGTCTTCCCCTTGTCTTAATGTAAGGTTGCCCTGGCTGCTCAGCGTCGCCTTTTGGACGGTGAAGGCTACGCCAGCAACACTTCCCGTGGCCTTTCCAGCGGGGATGTCGTCTTCGGTGACGTCGGCCGCAGCTTTAGGAGGTGGTGGATAGCGTTCCGCAAAAGCCTCTTTGCTGATTCGGTTTAAGACAAACTTATCCTTCTCCCAGATGAGCGTGAGCTGATCGTGGCCGGTAAAAATCACCGTATATTCCGGCTTTCCTGCCTCAAGCTCAAGCACAAGCGTGCTATTGGCCTTGTCTGCGCGTTTGATGGAGAAGGGATCGGGAGGATTCACCGCTTGGTTCCCCTGAAAATGCATCAGCATTGTTCCCGATCCAAATTCCCAGCCCAATTTAGGCATCCATCCCCGTGAGATGCGCGTAATGGTTCGATTCTCCTTCTTGGCTAAATCGTATGTCTTTTCAACATCGGGCACCCAATAGCCTACTAACTGATTTGCCAGATCGGCGGCGTGAGTCTGTAACGCCAGGGTGGCCACAAACAGTGCGACAAGGTACGTTTTCATAATTATTCTCCTTAGTTTGTTTTTGTGATGCGAACGTAAAGACCACCAACCCGCTACCGGGGGCGAACCTTACCGAAGGGGTTATAGGTTACATTGATCATAAAATCAACTACTCAGCGGGTAGTGGGTTGGCGTCCAACCGCTTGTTCTGCCCTGTTTTTTCAGCCAGTTCAGCTCTCGTTATCTGGAATCATGCACATTGATTTGTGGATGCAAAAGATCGAATCGAGCCAACTACACAGTAACGAAGACTGAGCCCAGAAAAGCCAGCCAAGACATCACAGAGGCAAGGATGGTTGATGCCAACACCTTTAAACGGGTGGCGAGTAAGAGCCCTGACAACCAGGTGAAAAGTAACACAACACAGAACAACAGGTTGACCACTAGGCAGCCAACTGCCACCCAGTAGAACTCCGCTAAATCTCCGCGCCCTCCAAGATCGTTCGGGCCGAAAATAAGAAAGCCCCCCGAAATTCCCAGGGGCAAGACAGACAGCACAGTATACACGGTCAGTTTCCGGTTTCCGAGACCACCGTTATTCTTCGTGACCAAAAACATCACTGTGGGGTGCAGCAGAAAAAGCAGTAAGAATATCCCGATCAGGAACCATTCGAGAATATCACCGGCACTCATTTATCGAATTTTTGGCTGAAAGCGTTCATCCTTTTCCCGAACGCAAACGTAGCAGAGAAGGCGCGGTCATTGGAGAATGCGCCCATTATTTGGCATAACGTCGCATTCAGCGTCTAGTCCACTGTAATGCTTTGTTAGCTGAGATTACAGACAAAAAAATATCGCGTTATCGATCAATAATAAAGCGCCCATCTCGGGAAATGGTGTTCTCATTCCAATGAATTCGATGCACATACTCATAATCTAGGTCATGGTCTCGTGTACGCATGAAAATCACTTTACCTGGGGTCATCGTTTCGCACTTAGCCTCTTCCATGAAGTAGGTTTTTTGGTAATCGGCTAATCTCCATTCATATACCTTAATCCTCCCGTCTTCATACTTTCCTAGTTTTCGTTCCCTAGTAACATTGAGAGTGAGATCAGTTCCATTTATCTCTTTCCGCTCTTCTCCGTTACGCCATGGAGGTGTAAATAAAAACGATGAGGTTTCACATTCAACAATACTAGCCTCAACGAGTTTTCCGTAGTCGGAGATGTGATAGTATTTTATGTAGATACGAATAGAAAATGCCAACAGAACGAGAACCCCCAAAAAACACCATGCATACTTCATTGGCACTTTAATCAGTTTTAATATAACACCAAAAATTACGCCAATAATGAGACCTACAAGGCCACCCCAGATAGCGCTTAATGGCCAAAGATTCGATCCTTCCGCCAGCCCCATAACGGCACCAACTAAAAAACCTGCCACTAAGCTCGCAACAGACCAGACAGGAAAATTAAATTTTTTAGGGGATGTAGGTAGTGGTGGTGGTGTATTCATAACTGTATTATTACTGGACGTTTAGGCCACCCACCCAAAATAAGGGTCATGATGGTGAATTGTATCTTCATACCTTGTTCGTCCTCTATTTTAGACCAAGCACCCTTTGATTCTCTTTTAAGGCTAATCTTAAGCAATCAAAGATGATCAAAAAAGTAGATATACCTAGAAACCAACACCCCAATTTGTAAACATCATGGGCATCAATAGAATGTCTCTTAGCAACATCAGCTAGCGATTCAATACCTTGTGCAAGTAATGCCACGCTTATTAGAATTACACCAAAAAAGGCATAAACGAGAAAATATTTCTGATAGGTTTTCATATTATTATTGTCGAACGTCAAGCACACCGGCGGCGATGTAACCGCTGATGCTAAGTTTAAAGTGTCAATGCCGATGAACCGTGGCCAAACCCTGGCCAGTTAGCTACTAGCCGGCGGGTGCTGCGACTTGTTAGCCTGATTTTTTCTCCACCGTTTGTAGAGCACAACTCTCTGAGATCTGGTTTTGAGATATGCATCAGGATGTGCTTCATCGAAATCTACCCTAGAGAATCCAAACAAAGGAAAAGGAAGCATCACGTATAAGCCTCTTAAAACCAACCCTAATGCAATGATCACAACCAAATAA
>JBNABE010000105.1:0-7291 GCA_049631945.1 Akkermansiaceae bacterium | reverse complement strand
CGAGCCCTCAGCGCCCGCGCGTCGACACTTTACGCGGATCCATGCCTAATAGGAGCTCCTTGGGTTACCAAGCAGCTTCAAATCCTCTATCGCAAGATCACCACGCATACACCATGGCTGTGGCGCAGAATTTATGAATCCACCGAACGCCAGGATTTCTCAAGAAAACGTTTACCCCTTATGGCCAAGCCTGAGGACAAACTGCGCCAGATCATCGCGGATTATAAACCTGATGCTATAGTCAGCACCTATCCCCTCTATCCATATTTTATCGAACGTATCTTTGAGCAAACAACACCCAAGATACCCGTAATTACCCTGGTCACTGATTCAATCGCGATTAACGCAGCATGGCGAAAAGCACCCACTGATTTCTGGATGGTAACAGACCAGCATACCAAGCAGCATTTGACAGCCGCGGGCATCGCGCATGATCAGATTGTTGATGTTGGCTTTCCTGTGGACCCGCACTTTGCAGACCTCAAGCCAATCAACTCGGAGGACCCAATCGATCCTTTACGCATACTCTATTTCCCAACTCCCAAAAAACCTCACGTCCGGCGAGTCTCTCGTGAGCTACTTGAGGCCACCGGACCAAACAGCAAACTCACAATCGTTCTCGGAAAGCATCTCAGAAAAATTCACTCTAGGGCGAAGGAAATTGAAGATCAATACCCAGGGCGCGTCACGATCAAGGGGTGGACCAAAAAAGTGCCGGAACTTCTCAACAACCACCATGTAGTAGTCGGCAAGGCTGGCGGAGCTACCGTGCACGAGGCCTTGGCCGCAGAGTGCCCCATGCTCATCCACCATCTTGTACCAGGACAAGAAGAAGGCAACTTGGCTTTGTTACGTCTTCTTAATGGTGGCGACCTTGCTGATGATGAAGGAATACTGTCTCAGTGCCTAAATAGCATGCTTGCAGACAATGCGAGCTCATGGCGAAAAATGAAGCGTGACCTCGCCACCCATTCTCGCCCTCGTGCTGCAGATCAAGCCGCTGACTTCATTCTTCAACAAATCAGCTTACATTAAACAATTTCCAATACAGAGGACCATTTATAATCCACCTCATTAGCATTTATGATTACTGATTCAGACAGCAAAACTATCGATTTTCTTTTTGATATTGGTAATGTCATCGTTCATGTCGATTTCATTTCCTCGTTGCAAAAGCTGATTCCTGAGGGAGTCGACCAGCCTGAGGCTAGGCTCAATCGCCTACTTGAGAGAAAAGACGAATTTGAAGCAGGGCGTCTGTCACATGAAGATTATTTCCCATGGGCAGCTCGGACTATTGGCTACGAAGGCGAACTCGAGCAGTTCATGGACGCATGGGTTGACATTTTCAGCCCAAACGAAGTCATGTGGAACACCATCGAATCTTTATATAATGCTGGGCATCGGCTCATTCTTTTTTCCAATATCAACGAACCACACATTCATTTTCTGCAAAGTCAGCACCCGATATTCAAATGCTTCAAGGGGGGCATCTTCTCATATCGAACTGGACACATCAAACCTGAGGATGAAATCTACCAGCTAGCCATCAAAGATTATGAACTCGTCCCTGAAAGAACAGCCTACATAGACGACTTACCAGCCAACATAGAGGGCGGCAAAAGAGCAGGCCTAATTTGTCACCAATATAGTGCCGATCGACACGATGAGTTCCTGAACTGGCTCAGCAACATTACATGATCGATATCATGACTCCTCTGCCGATACATTTTTCACATTGATATTGGCTTTTGTTACTCTGACAGCTAAAGAAAGACATGCCTGAAGAGAGCAGAGTATTGGATATTGAGGCTCTCGAGTCAGCTATCGAGAGGCGCGATGCAGAAGCATTTCAGTCGCTGGCTGAGGACCTTCACTATGCCGACCTCGCATCCATCTTCCAGGATATAGATGATGACGAAGCGCGCAACTTCTTCACCCAGAACATCAACCTAGCCAGCTTCCCACAAGTTCTTGCTGAGCTACCCGATGCACTTATCGAAGAGACCCTGGAGCGCTTTGATGAAAATGCCCAACGTGAAATTCTACGCAAACTCATCGATGATGATCGTGCTGATGTATTGCAAGATGTTAACCCCGAGGCTCGCCAAAACTACCTATCAATGCTCAAACCTGAGCAGCAAGAAACCACTCGTAGCCTCATGCGCTATGATGAGGATACCGCGGGTGGCAGAATGACGACCCACGCGGCTCGCCTTAGCCTTGGCACGACGGCTAAAGAAGCTCTTGAAATATTGCGCGAATACAAGGATTCCACTGAATCACTTGCCCGCATCTACGTGGTCGATGAGCAAGGACGACTGAAAGGTAAAACTCGCCTGCGTGAGCTCGCGTTCAACCCGTGGGATACATTGGTAGATGACGTCATGGATGATGCTGACCTATCTATTCTGGCTAGCACTGACCAAGAGGAAGCAGCCCAAATGTTCTCCAAATACGACATGACCTTGTTACCCGTCGTAGATGAATATGACCATTTACTGGGAGTCATCACCCACGATGACGTGCTAGAAATTATCGAAGAGGAATCCACCGAAGACATCGAAAAAATGTCCGGTATCGCTGGTGAACAATCTGAACAAACATATCTTAATACATCTGTCGCCACACACTTCAAACGCCGCTTTCCTTGGCTACTAATCCTCGCCCTACTTGCTATCTCCTCTGGCTATGTGATGCTACGCTTTGAGCACATTCTCAGTAACATCTACTTATTAGCACTCTATCTCCCCATGGTAGTGGCTGCAGGCGGCAACACCGGTGGCCAAGCCGCGACCATGGTCATTCGCGCGATGTCGCTGGGAGAGTTAGAGGCAGGATCGACAAGTAAGGTAATAACCAAAGAACTGACGTTGGGCGTCACACTTGGTGCCATTCTCGGTTGTTGCATCGCAGTCATCACACTCTTCATTCTACCAGTGTTCAATCCTCAACTACCTGAGGGGGTCGCATTAACGACCTTCGCTCTGGCTGTATCTATCGCCCTGGGGGCTCAAATTACGACCTCCACCCTCTCAGGGGCATTATTACCACTTGGTGCTCGCGCTATAAAGCTTGACCCCGCTGTTGTTGCAGCTCCGGCTATCACTACCTTGGTTGATATCTCCGGTATGGTAATCTATTTCACCGCCGCACAGGCGATACTCTGAGAGTGATCCTCAACTCTCTTCATCGACAACAAAAAAGGCGCCCCCAGCATCGCGGAGCGCCTTTGAGATTTAGGATTGTTCACTAAAGCATACCAACAAGGGTCTTGCCCATATCGGATGGCGTCTCTGAGACAGCAATACCACACTCAGTAAGAATTGCTTTCTTTGCCTCTGCAGTGTCTTCCTCACCACCAACAATCGCGCCAGCGTGGCCCATGCGGCGTCCAGGAGGGGCTGTGGCACCAGCTATGAAACCAGCAATTGGCTTTGAACAATTGTCCTTTGCCCAGCGAGCGGCTTCGGCCTCAGCATTTCCGCCAATCTCACCGATCATGATAATGGCTTCAGTCTCAGGGTCGTCGTTGAACATTTTGAGAACATCGAGGTGGGAAGTGCCGTTGATTGGGTCACCACCGATACCTACGCAAGTACTTTGGCCATAGCCCAGCTCAGTTAACTGGTAGACCGCTTCGTAGGTAAGAGTTCCAGAACGAGAAACCACACCGATATTACCACGCTTGTGAATATAACCTGGCGCAATACCAATACGACAGCCGCCATGGGAATCTGCACCGCGACCAGGAGTGACAATACCAGGGCAATTGGGCCCGATTAGGCGAGTCTTACTACCCTGCATCATCTCCTTTACCCGCATCATATCAGCTACCGGTATTCCCTCAGTAATGCAGACAACAAGATCGAGCTCAGCATCAACAGCCTCCAAAATAGCGTCCGCTGCGAAGGGAGGCGGCACAAAAATTGCTGATACCGTAGCACCTGTCTCTTGCGCAGCTTCTTGGCAGGTATCGAAGACTGGTGTCTTCTCACCAAAGACCTGACCACCTTTTCCGGGAGTCACGCCAGCAACAATTTGAGTGCCATAATCAAGGCTTAGCTGGGCATGCTTGCCGCCAAAGCCGCCGGTGATACCCTGTACGAGCACCTTCGTGTTTTCATCAACTAAAATTGACATAATAAGATAAGTTTAAGATTAAAGTTTATACACTGACTGCTGCAACCGCTTTTTCTGCTGCATCGTTTAGGCTTTCAGCTGTGATCACATCAAGATCTGACTGAGCAATCAGTTCGCGACCCTTGGCAACGTTGGTTCCCTCCAAGCGGACAATCAGTGGAATACTCAAGCCAGTCTCTTTGGCCGCTGCAAGAATACCTTCAGCGATAATATCACATTGCATGATACCTCCGAAGATGTTGACCAAGATGCCCTTAACATTGGGGTCTCCGAGGATAATTTTAAAGGCTGCAGAAACCTGTTCCTTGGTGGCTCCGCCACCTACATCAAGGAAGTTAGCTGGATCTCCGCCGCAATGTTTGATGATATCCATGGTAGCCATGGCAAGACCTGCGCCATTGACCAAACAAGCGATATTCCCATCTAGACCTATGTAGTTGAGGTCAAATTTAGATGCCTCCACCTCACGAGGATCTTCCTCGTCGGTATCACGATAAGCAACAATATCAGGATGACGATACAGAGCATTGTCGTCGAAACCAAACTTTGCATCAAGTGCGAGAATATCTCCGTCTGGAGTCACAACCAGTGGGTTAATTTCGACCATGGAGCAGTCACACTTTAAGAATAAAGCGTAGAGATTCTTAATTAACTTGCCAAATTGCTTGGCCTGATCGCCAGATAGTTCCAAAGCTTTTGCAAGCTTGCGAACTTCATAACCTTGAAGACCAGCGAGCGGATGAATGAACTGGCGAACAATCTTATCAGGAGTGCTCTCCGCAACTTCCTCAATATCCATTCCGCCCTCTGTACTTGCAACAATGACGGGGCGACAAGTTTCACGATCCATCAGAATGGCCAGGTAAAGCTCGCGTTCAATATCAACGGCCTCAGCAATCATGACTTTGCTAACCAGCTTACCCTCTTCACCAGTTTGCTTGGTGACAAGTGTTTGACCGAGCATCTTTTCGGCATACTCGGCAGCTTTTTCAGGCGTTTCGATGAGGTGCACACCACCCTGAAAGCCATTTTTAAAAGTACCTTTACCTCGGCCACCAGCGTGCACCTGAGCTTTGATCACTAGTTGCTTACCCTCGCCATTTTCATTAATGGCACGAGCAACGGCTTGCGCCTCTTCAGCTGTTCCAGCGACCTGTCCGTTGGGACTGGCAACATCAAATTTTTCGAACAGCTCCTTCGCCTGATATTCGTGGATATTCATGACATAATGCGCTGCTTGAGCGCAGACGACGGGAAGCTAGGAGGATGCATGCCTAGGGTCAAGGTGCTAATCAGCAAATATCTAGCTTAGGATAAAATAAATAAGACAATGAACTTGGCTAATAACGCTTAATGAGTGAATTTTATAACAACATGAAGTTATCACCCTATTTACATGGCGTGCTGGTCGTAACCTGCCTCATTTTTTCACCAACCGCATCATCTAAGCCAAGTGCTGACTCCAATACAAAGCTATGGGCACAAGAAAAAAGTGACATCAAAGCCGACTCAAGAGTCTCCTTTGGCCAGCTACCCAATGGCATGCGCTACATCCTAATGGCCAATCAAGAACCTCCGGGCCGAGTCAGCATGAGGCTGCACATCGCCGCAGGGTCACTCATGGAGCGTGAAGATCAGCGAGGTGTGGCGCACTTTCTAGAACACATGGTTTTCAATGGCTCAAGAAATTTCCCCGATGCCACTAAGCTCATTCCACAAATGCAGCGCTTAGGCATTGCCTTTGGCGCTCATGCTAATGCTTACACCTCCTTCGATGAAACCGTCTACATGCTCGACCTCCCCAACAACGAGGAGGACACTCTCAAGCTTGGTTTCGATGTGATGCGCGACTTTGGTGATGGTGCCTTCCTCAAAGAATCAGAGATCGACAAAGAACGCGGCGTCATCCTCTCAGAGAAAACATCACGTGATTCCGTGCAAATGCGACTCATGGAGCAGCAATTCAATGCCCTGTTACCCAATGCTCTACTTGCCAAGCGCTTTCCGATAGGCACCGAGAAAATCATCAAGACTGCTCCTCGCTCTGCCTTCACTGATTTTTATCGTGATTACTACAACCCAAGCCGCATGACCTTTGTCTACGTGGGTGACTTTGATCCCAAGGCAGCTGAGCAACGCATCATAAACACATTCAGCAGCATGAACAACCCAGCGGCACTTGGCAGTGACCCAGTGCTTGGCGACATCCCCGCCGGCCACGGCTTCAAAACCCTAGCTCTAGCTGACAAAGAAGTCGCTACCACAGATCTCACCCTGACCGTCATTAAACCCTTCGAGAAAAAAGCTGACACGAAAGCCAATCGAGCTGAGAAACTACCACTCAATCTGGCGAATTCTATTCTTTCACGGCGCTTCCGTACACTCGCCAAAAAAGAAAACTCACCCATTACCAGTGGCAGTGCCTACGCATACAACCTGTTCAAATTCAGCAAAATCGGCGGCATCTCGGTAGATGCCAAAGATCACGATTGGCAGGCTGCGCTCCCCGTGCTTGAACAGGAACTTCGCCAAGCCATTGAGCACGGCTTTACTGAAGCTGAATTAAAGGAAGTCAAAGCCAACTTAATTAACTCTTACGAGCTCTCCGTCAAAGCGGAGACCAGCCGCAAGACCAACGAGCTAGCTGCCTCCCTCGTTAAGCACGTACACAAAGACGCCGTCTTCTCTACACCAGCTGATGATTTGTCTATTTTAAGAGAAAACATGGCATCAATTACCCCAAAAACATGTCACGCAGCTTTGTGTGAATTCTGGGACACCAGCGACATCACACTCATACTCACCACCAACGAAACACAAGACAATGCTGACGAGATGCTCAGCGAGCTCTACTCAAAGAGTCGCACCATTGAGGTCACTCCTCCTGAAAACAAAGCTTCCACCAGCTTTGCTTACACTGATCTTGGCAAACCAGGCATCATTGCCCAAAAGTCGCATATCCAAGACCTCGATATTACCCAAGTTAACTTCCACAATGGCTGCAGCTGTAATATCAAAAAAACGGATTTTAACAAAAACTCTATCAATCTCACAACCCGTGTTGGCGCAGGCAAGCTCACCATGCCCAAGGGCAAACCTGGACTCGACATGTTTGCATCCTCCGCTTTTGTCGCAGGTGGTCTCGGCC
>JBNABE010000104.1:0-7313 GCA_049631945.1 Akkermansiaceae bacterium | reverse complement strand
TAAGCGAGATCATAGAGTGGAACTCCGCCACCAATGCAGAGAGGTAGGTCAAATTGAGTGAGCTGATAGTTTTTAGGCATATCAGGGTAAAAGTAGTTTTTACGGTCCCACTTGGAGATTTTGGGTGTGCTACAGCCCAACATCATTCCCGCTAAGATGGTTTGCTCAATGGCGTGACGGTTTAATACCGGCAAGGCACCAGGTAAGCCCAGGCAGACTGGACATATGTTACTATTGGGTTCGTCACCAAAACTCGTTGCGCAGCTACAAAACATCTTACTGTTTGACTTGATCTGACAATGCACTTCGAGTCCTATGGTTACGATATAATCTGAAATGGGCATAGTTGTGGGATGGGTATATTGCGAACCCGCAAAAAAACTATGCGCAATAGTGCCCCAACATCAACGTTTGAATGAGACAGATTGCTTAAATCTACGGATTAAGTATGGGATTTTTGGATAATGTATCAGGGTTAGTAGGCAGGCTGACAAAATTCATCGGATTGGGCTGGATTTCAATGAGCCCTGTGCAATATTCAAAACGTAATTATTAATAGATAATGTTGAATCAACAATATCACTTAAACTAAGACACTTATAAATGATGAAGCTTAAATTATTCCTCGTTGCTGCGACTGCTGGCCTCTTATCTGCAACTACCCAAGCTGATGAAGCTGCGGGTAAAATGGCATACATGACCTGTAGTGCTTGCCATAATGCCGACGGCCAAGGTCTGCCATTGGGTGACAAAAAAATGGCCCCCTCGCTAGTTGGTTCGAAAATCGTCAATGGTGACCCATCTCTCTTAGCCTTGGTAATCCTCAAGGGCATCAAGAAGGAGGGGGCTGAATACATGGGGATGATGGCATCTCTTGAATTAGCATATCCTGATGATCAAAAGTTGGCCGATGTGATGACTTACGTGCGTCAATCTTTTGGCAACACAGCGGCAGCGGTTACAGCAGAAGATGCAGCCAAATACCGAGCCCAATGGCAAGATGTTAAGGAGCCAGTGTCACGTGCGAAGCTTGCTGAGCTGTTGGCTGCTGAATAATTGACTTCATTCAATTATTAATAAGACAAGCACGGCAGTATTTGCCGTGCTTTTTTGTTGGTGATAAGCCACCTGTGCTATGAAGAAAGCGCAGGAATGATATCTTCAGAATGCAGCTTGTCCAACTTGGATGAGAGAGTTGCGTCCTCTAGTGCCTCAGTCATCAACTTGGATGAGAGTATGCCGATAGGGTAGTCGGAAGATGATGCCTTCTTAATTGCATCAGAATGTGCCAGTTTAAGAAAAACACTATCATTGAGTAGGGCGCTTAGTTCATGTTTTTTCAGCATCTCTATGCGCGATTGCTTGTGATGGTAATAGATGAGAATCTTACCTAGCTTGATCTTGCCACTCGTATGAAAAGGGTCGGATTGTGAATGTAGTTTACCTACTGAGCTTTCATCTAGCCATTCTCTAGCTAGGATGAAACGTGGTATAATATGTTGGTTGGCGAGGCCCCATGCTTGATGCTGCTTGTGGTCGTTTTTTATTTGAAAGCTTGCTTGTTGTAACTCTGCGGCGGCGCCTAAATAGCGAACACCAGCAAGGGATGACCATAGAAAGATGATCCCGATGCAAAAGGTGATGACCCCCGCGGGAAAACCATAGCCGATACGTTGACCGGTTTTTGATAGATTGAAGGGGTCTATTAAGAACCTCAGTAGGTAGCGGCTTAGCACGAATACAGCGAAGCCCGCTAGCACAGCTGTAAGTCCGTATAACCATGGTTGAGGGTTTTTCAGCCATTGCGAAATAAGCTCATCGGCATGCTGGTGCATCCAGTATGCAGAATAACCAGATAACGTGAGACATACGACTGCCAGTGTGGTGCTTATCAGGCCCCTAAAGAAGCCGGTAGCAGCGAAGATAATGAGGATGACGGCGACTACTCCATATGGGCCAATGTCTGAGAGATTCATTGGAGTGAGCAATCACTTACTTGTTACCGCATTGAGCCATGTGCTGTAGAGCATGATCACACAAAACTAATGCAGTCATGGCCTCAACGATAGGAACGGCTCGGGGCAAAACACAGGCATCGTGACGACCTCTGCCTTTAAGCTCGGTCTCCTCGCTTTCGGTAGTGACCGTTTTTTGTTCCTGCATGATGGTGGCCGTCGGCTTGAACGCTGTGCGGAAAATAATATGTTCACCGTTGCTGATTCCACCTTGAACGCCCCCAGAGTGATTGGTCGCAGTACGTATGGTCTCACCTTCCATATAGAAGGCATCGTTGTGCTCAGCACCTGTTAATCGGGTGCCGGCGAATCCAGATCCAATTTCAAACCCCTTGGTAGCAGGTATGCTTAGCATGGCTTGTGCGAGTGATGCTTCGAGTTTGCCAAAAACAGGATTGCCCAGACCAACTGGCGCATTGCGCACCACGCATTCGACGATGCCTCCCACGGAGTTGCCTGCAGACCTCGTTTCCTTGATGAGCTCGATCATGGGCTCTACAGCCTTTGAATCACCTGTCCTTACAATGTTTGATTCGATTGTTTCCGATGTGACAGCACCGGGATCAACATTAGCCTTGATATCCTTGATGGAGTCAACCCAGGCGAGTATCTCAATACCGGGGAAGAGGTGTATTAGTATTTTTTTTGCGATAGCGGCAGCCGCCACTCGCCCGATCGTCTCACGTGCAGAGGCTCTTCCTCCACCATGCCATGCTCGGGTTCCATATTTGGCGTCGTAGGTGAAATCTGCGTGAGAAGGACGGTATTTGTCCTTCATCTCGTTGTAGGATGAAGGACGTTGATCCTTGTTTCTGACAAGAATGGCGATCGGAGTGCCTAAGGTTTGCCCTTCGAATACCCCGGAAAGAATTTCACAGGTATCGCTCTCTTTGCGAGGTGTGACGATCTCGCTCTGACCTGGGCGACGTCGATCTAATTCAAGCTGAATTTCCTCCTCGCTGACAGGTATGCAGGGTGGGCAGCCGTCGATGACGACACCAACGCCACCACCATGAGATTCACCCCATGTCGAAATACGAAATAAATGACCAAAGCTATTAGACATATCTGGGATTAATCAAGCAGGTTTGGCCGATCTTTCAATGAGCGATTTTTACATGACAATAAAAATGTAGGTGAGCCCGATCTGGCTTATGAGATCTTGATTTACTATTTGGGTTTTTTCCATTGGCGAATTTTGATTTTCTCGTCAATAATTGAGCATGTTCAGCACTTGTGCTACAGCGGTTACAGCATTGTTCATAGGCGTGCTCATCAGAGACGGTTTTTGTGAACCTGCTTCCAACGAGCTGGCCTCTGGCATGAATCAAATTGGGGCACCTTTTGATACTTCCTCTGTGGTTCACCCACGTGTTGCAAAAATGGGTCCGCCAGAAATGATGGTGTCGATGAATGGTGTGCAGATGGCCATCACAAGTCCATCAGCTCAGGCGCGTAAGCATGTGAAGCAAGGTTTTGCCCTAGTTCATGCCCAATGGAACTTTGAGGCCTATCGTCATTTTGCAGCGGCTCTGGCAATAGATCCTGAATGCTTGATGGCGTATTCTGGTGTGACCTTGGCTCTAATTCAGCCTTTTAATGAGTATGCGGATTACCGCAGCGCAGCTGCCTTAAAGATGCTGGATATTTGTGATGCCGATAAGGCGACAATGGAGTTGGGTAAAGAGGCACGTTTTTCGTCTTCGGAAAGAGGTTTTTCCAGAGCAATTGCAGCACTCGTGTCGCAAAAGCCTGGAAGTGCTGCAAATATGCTCCTGCAGGTAGCGAAGGATGACCCTGCTTGTATTCAAGCAAAGTTAATAGCCTTATTTCTTAACCGTGGGGGCTACAACGTGGCGAATGAACCATCAAAAATGCGATTGGATGCTTTAACCGAGGCTCAGCGAATGATGGAATTCCATCCCGATAATTGGATGGTGATGGGCTTTTGGCTAATGTTCAATGCCGATGCTCCGTTCAGCGTGGTTGATATCAAAAAAGAAGTCCTTCCTCATGCGCGCTACTTGGCAAAGAATTGCCCTAATGTGCCGACTTGGCAACATGCGCTGGGCCATTTTGAGTGGCGAGCAGGCAATTATTTGTTAGCGGAGCGAGCATTTAGGCGTACGATTCAATTGTATGAAAATTGGATGCAACAACAGGAGGTTGATCTTAATGACTGTGAGGGCTATGTGAAAGCCCAATGCTATCTGGCAAACACACTGTATCATAGAGATGATTTCGATGGGGCAATGAAAGTTGCAATGAGCTTGCGTTCACTAAAGCCGGATCTTACCCGCCCCAGATCAGCTGGAAATCAAATCATTTTGTGGCGAGCCTATCATCTGCCAGCGCGACTCCACATTGCTGTTGATCGGGATGAGAGCTTGGCATTGGCACTGGCGTCCTTGCCTAAAAAAGAAGAAATCAATGATTTTGTGAAGCATCCTGAATTTCCGACTCTAGCTGGCGTCTACATTGAGGCGCTTGCAGCTTACATAGCAAGTCGTATAGCTATCAATGAGCAGAAGCATGAGGAAGCGGCTAACATCAGGAATAGGACATTAAGAGGCCTCATCAAGAAGCTGGCGAGGGTAGTTGAGGGTGCTATGATGTCGGCTGATTTCACCCACTACTTTAATGCTGGTAGCAGCTTGGCGGTGTATGACATGGAGCTCGCGGGGCTTATTGCGGCTACAGGAGATGAAAATACAAGATCAACAGCGCTAAATCATTTCATGTCCGCCAGAGATAAACAGGGTGTTCCATCACTGATGATGCCCCCCTTGGTATTGTCAGCGATGGAAAATCGAATCGGGGATTATTACTATACTACTGGACGGCATGCACATGCATACGAAGCTTACTATCAAGGCTTGGAGAGATACCCACACAATATGGCTTCGTTGCTCGGTATTCAACAATCGCTGATGAATCTTGGTCAGGCCGAAGAGGCAGAGCGGGTGGGTAAGCACATAGAGCTGGTCAAGAAAAAGGCCCGCTAGCTGGATTGTTAAATTGCGTCGAGGCTGGCTTTGTCGACGCCTCTTAGCTCCATGATTCTGATGATGGTGGACTCGATGAGGTTGTTGGGGCATGAAGCCCCAGCCGTAACTCCAATGACAACAGGTTTATCATTGGATAAAATATCCTGATAACTACTCTCAATCTCTTTATTGTGATCGATGTCATAGTGGATCACCGTTTCCAATGACTTGATGCATGTTGCATTCCTAATAAAAAATGTGGGCAAGTTTTTCTCGCCAATTTCAGCGAGGTGCGTGGTGTTTGAACTGTTGTATCCACCGACTACTAGTAACACGTCCATGGGTTTTTGGTCGACTTTTTCCAGCATGCTAAACAGTGCATTTTGCCGTTCCTGCGTAGCGCCGCAAATTGTGTCAAACACGTGATAGTTCTCGGTGCTACCATCACGAGTAAGAATGGCTTCTTTGAATTTTTCCTGTAACGCTTCGGTCTCACTCTGCAGCATCGTTGTTTGATTAGCCACACCAACGCGAGAGAGGTGTAGGTCAGGATCAAATCCATCCGAATGTGCATCGGCAAATTTTTCCATGAATGCCTCTTTATTACCTCCGCCGCGAATGTAGTCACAGACATATTCAGCATCCGCAAGAGTGAGGATGATCAAGTATTGACCATTGTTGTCTTTGCCGAGAGCTCTGGATGCTGTAGCTCGAGTTTCCTCATGGCCAGCCTTGCCATGAATGATCGAGGTTACCTCGTTCTTTGCGTAGTCGCGAACGCGGCGCCAAACTTTCATCACGTCACCACAGGTTGTATCAACAACGTGGCACCCTATTTCAGCGAGCCTATCCATGAAGGTGGTCGGGGCACCAAAAGCAGGTACAATGACCACATCTTCCTCCGTAAGGTCGTCGTACTCTTGGCTCATTTGCTTCCACGGAAGCGAAATAATACCCATATCACTGAGCTGCTTATTTACCTCAGGATTGTGAATAATTTCACCAATGAGAAAGATGCGTTGGTCTGGAAATACTTTGCGTGTAGCGTATGCTAGATCGATTGCGCGCTCGACTCCGTAGCAGAAGCCGAATTGCTTGGCTAAACGGATCGTGGTGTTCCCGACAGTAATTTCACCACCGTGCGATTTGATTTTTTCGACAATCGAGGACCTGTAGTGCTGCTCTACTTGCTCTTGAACGAGAGCCATCACGTCTGGGCGACGCACGTTAACACGTTTTCTTTTTTGTGGAGCATTTTTGGAGTCGTTGGGCATAGGATGGGTGGTGAATTGTTCGGGCTAATGTGCCTGTAAGTAAATAAATCGAAAATGAGCTTAAACGCACGACCTATTTTTGGCATGATTTTTGAATGGGAGCCCAAGTAGGTAGAACATTAGGCCTCCAATACAGGTCATTAATAGGATATAGAAAGGCCATGGAGGCATAAGATCCATCAGGCTAGCCTCGGCGGGCTTGTGCATCAAGAAACCGAAGTTGGTATTCAGAACCATATTTGCGAAAAATGCAATTGCCGCATAAATGAGTAAGCACGCGAAGGACCTTTGCCATGCTCCGGGACGTGGTCTCCAGCCCAAGCCCAAAGGCAGCAGTAGAGCCGTAATCACGACAACGCCATGTTGCAGGAAAAAAGCTACAAAAACGGGATGTGGAAAATCAAAAGATAGGTTGGGCGTGAGCAGGCCTTGAAGTGTACCGGCTAAGCCCCAGAAATAGGAAAGCTCGCACAAAAAAGGCCGCCTCGTGATTAGGGCGAAACCACATAGGAAAGCAGCGATATCGCAAAGATGAAGAGGTATAACCGCATCAAGAGTCATCGCTCCACCAACTGACTCCCATGCTGCTTGGTTAATGGGGTAAACAGCGAAACAGCAGAAGGTCAGTAATGATAGAGCTGACTTGGCGTGCGGTGAGTGGGCGTCTTTGCGGCAGCGTAAAATGATTAAGGCGCTGATTGTTGCTAGGCATATCAGTGCCCCCACGTGGCCTATGCCGTAGAGTTCAAATGCTGAGAGCATGCCTTTACTTAGACCTATTTAGGCCATGGTGGAACTGTAAACTTGTCAGTGTCGCATGATGGCAGTTGAATACAGCTCGATGGCAGCGACAATCCAAAGCACAATGATACGGGCCTCGGCCGGTACTGGTAAGACGTTCCAGCTGGCGAATCGCTTTCTGGCGCTATTGGTGCTTGGGGAAAAGCCGGAAAAAATTATTGCGCTTACCTTCACTCGCAAAGCGGCGGGTGAATTCACAGGTCGTATCATGACAAGGTTGGCAGAGGGTGCCTCAA
>JBNABE010000103.1:0-7598 GCA_049631945.1 Akkermansiaceae bacterium | reverse complement strand
ACGGTTGACGCTGAATTTCTCAATGCGAGTGGGCAATGGGATAGGGCCGGCAACTTTGGCACCGGTGCGTTTGGCTGTTTCGACAATTTCCATAGCGGACTTGTCAATGGCGCGGTGATCATAAGCGCGCAGGCGGATTCTGATTTTCTGCTGTTGCATATCGGATGTTAGTTAGAGTTTTAGAGAGTTGATGTTTAATTGAGATTTTTAATTAACTAGCGAAAGCGTATTCGTTAGTCAGTTCGTCGACAATAGTTTGGGGAACCTGTTCAAAGCTGCACGGCTTCATAGTGTAATCAGCACGTCCACTGGATAAGGTTCTGATTGCTGTTGAGTAGCCAAACATTTCGGCCAGAGGAACAAGCGCGCGCAGCACAGCGTGAGTTGGCTTGTTTTCTATTTCTTGGATCTGGCCACGCCGGCGATTCAAGTCGCCCATGATATCGCCTTGATAATCCTCTGGAGTTGTTACTTCAACTTCCATGACTGGCTCCAAGAGAATGGGGCTAGCATTTTTGAAGGCGTCACGCATACCTAGGATGGCTGCCATTTTGAACGCATTTTCGTTTGAGTCTACCTCATGGTAGGAACCATCAGTGATGTTGACGTGGACATCAACGACAGGGTATCCCGCAATGATGCCGTTTGACATAGCGGTGCGCACTCCTGTAAGTACCGAATTGACAAATTCTTTTGGGATTGCTCCTCCAACGACTTTATTGTCAATGGTCAGCCCTTTTCCTTTCTCTTCAGGAGCTACATCTAGCACGACGTGACCGTATTGGCCACGACCACCAGACTGCTTTACAAGCTTACCTTCACCAGATGCGGCACTTGTGATGGTCTCACGGTAAGCAATTTGAGGCTTTCCTACACGGCACTCCACCTTAAATTCACGCTTCATACGGTCGACGATAACTTCAAGATGAAGCTCGCCCATTCCTGAAATAATGGTTTGCCCAGTATCCTCATCAGTTTTCACGACAAAGGTAGGGTCTTCGTCGGAGAGCCTTGTGAGCGCCAAGGCCATCTTATCCTGGTCAGCTACCGTTTTGGGCTCTACAGCCATTGAAATGACCGGCTCTGGGAAAAGTGGTGGTTCGAGCATGATCTCAAACCGCTCATGACAGAGAGTATCACCCGTTTGAACATTTTTGAGACCTACAATTGCAGCTATGTCCCCTGCGTAACAAGTCTCGATATCTTCGTGCTTGTCTGCATGCATTTTGATCAGACGACCAATACGTTCTTTTTTGCAAGTACGAGGATTGTATACCATGTCACCCTTGGAAACCATACCTGAGTAGACACGGAAAAAGACCAGCTTGCCGACATACTTGTCAGCCCATAATTTGAAAGCTAGTGAACAAAATTTTTCGTTATCATCGGTCTCAGCGAGAACCTCCACAGAATCATCCTCTGGGGACTGCCCTTTGGCAGCCGGGATATCGAGCGGACTTGGCAAATAATCAACGACGGCATCCACAAGGAACTGAACTCCTTTGTTTTTGAATGCGGAGCCACCCGCAACGGGGACAACTTGATTGGCAATGGTGGCACGTCGCAGAGCTTGCTTCAGATCATCTGTCGTAATTTCCTCCTCCATGAGGAATTTTTCGCCAAGTTCGTCGTCACAATCGCAAAGAATGGATACTAGCTCCTCTCGAGCAGCTTCAGCTTCAGCAAGGAGATCGCTATCAAGATCCTGAATCTCGAAGGTAGAGCCCATAGCGTCATCATCTTTATATATGACTCCTTTCATGTTGAGCACGTCAATCTGCCCTTGTAAGCTCTCTTCAGAACCAATGGGGATGAGGATGCGCACAGCTTGGACACCGAACTTTTCTTTTACATCTTGGAAAACATTTTCAAAATTAGCGCCCGTTCGATCCATTTTGTTGACGAATACGATACGTGGAACGCCGTATTTATCGGCTTGTCGCCATACTGTCTCCGTCTGAGGTTGGACACCAGCAACACCACAAAAAACGACAATAGCACCATCAAGCACACGAAGTGAGCGCTCTACTTCGGCGGTGAAATCAACGTGGCCTGGTGTATCAATGATGTTGATTCTTTGCTTTTGGCCTTGGAACAAATTTGCGACCCCTTCGTTAGGGTGCTGAATCCACTCACACGTAACCGCTGCTGAGGTGATTGTGATACCACGCTCGCGCTCCTGCTCCATGTGGTCAGTAACTGTAGCACCATCGTGCACCTCACCTATTCGGTGAATCATTCCAGTGTAAAATAGAATGCGCTCAGTGAGCGTGGTTTTACCCGCATCAATGTGCGCAGCAATCCCAATATTCCGCGTCCGTTCCAATGGATATGGACGGTGTGGATTATTAGGATTCTCGGACATGGTGGTGAGGACGGTTGTTATTTGTTCGTTATGACTGACTGATGCCGCAACGAATACTGCAGCTGTTTGGCTTACCAGCGGAAGTGGGCGAATGCACGGTTAGCCTGAGCCATCTTGTGCATGTCGTCACGTTTGCGAACAGCATTGCCCTGGTTGTTGGCGGCATCCTTAATCTCGTTGGCTAGAGCTACATGCATTGGAGTGCCCTTCTTGGAACGAGCAAAATTAACAAGCCAGCGCATCGCGAGAGACTCTGATCGGCCCGCATCCACTTCAAGAGGCACTTGGTAGGTTGCACCACCAACACGGCGGCTCTTAACCTCCACACGTGGTTTTGCATTCTCAAGAGCACGAGTGACGACCTCGAGAGGATCGATTGTATCCGTGCCATCGTTAGCCTTATCGATAGCAGCGTATACGATGCGCTCAGATAGTGAGCGCTTACCATCACGCATAACCTTGCTGATGAGCTTTCCAACTACGGGACTATCGTAGCGTGGATCACGTGTTTCCGGGCGGTTGTAAACTTTTTTACGGCGAGCCATTGTATTATAGAGTTATAGATTGAAAAATTACTTCTTAGGACGCTTGGTTCCATACTTGGAACGAGCTTGAGCACGCTTATCAACACCAAGGGTATCGAGTGCGCCACGAACAATGTGGTAACGAACACCAGGAAGATCCTTCACACGACCACCACGAACGAGAACGATTGAGTGCTCTTGAAGGTTGTGTCCTTCACCTCCAATGTAGGCGATTACTTCCTGACCGTTAGTGAGACGAACTTTAGCCACCTTACGGAGAGCGGAGTTAGGCTTCTTAGGGGTACGAGTCATGACCTGAAGACAGACGCCGCGGCGTTGCGGACAGCTGTTGAGGGCACGTGACTTGGACTTGGTCACTGGTGTCTTACGTCCCTTGCGGACGAGCTGGTTAATGGTAGGCATATTCCTGCGTGTTTTGTTGGATTGTTAAGTGATTACTAGAATCAGTGATAATTAGAGGTTTCGTTAAGAAAATGTGATACGTTTGTCGAAAAATGATGCTGTGTGGTTATGAATACAGCATTGAAAACGTTAAACAACGGAGATACGCCCAAGAGGCACGAGGTATATTAAGTGACCTCGAAAACCGCCTCTTATCCGGAGCTACCCGATAGTTTAACTGCCTTCCCGCAGCTTTCATGTTGTTGTCCCAAGCTCTGAGATTGTCTCAAGCCTGGGACGGGGGGCGGCGAATATACAAATGCGCGCTCATCTGGCAAGACGTATTTCGTTTTTTTTTGATTATTTTAAGACTCAGCTCCAAAAAACCTCAAAATGAGCCATTTAAATACATCGAAGTGCCCTTTCTATGCACACAGCCTCTGCAGCGCCGCAAAATATCTGACACCAGAAGACTTTCGTTAAAGCAATTCCGACAATTAAGAAAAGGAATGGTAGCAGGACGGAGATTTGAACTCCGGACCTAAGGCTTATGAATCCTCCGCTCTACCCCTGAGCTATCCTGCCATATCCATTCGGGCCAAGACCTAAGTCGCGGCGGGGTGGAATTAAATCCACATTAACACTTTGTCGAATAAAAAATAGCATTAAAAATACGGTTTTGTCACTCTAAGGTTGCCAAATGGCTGTAATCCGCTAGTTACACGCCGCCACAGTGATCATTTACTGTGATATAACATACTCCCCTACTGGTATTTCCATCAATAGGGTAGACATCAAAACAAAATAAGAACCTAAAGCAATGTCAGACCTTTCTCTTTACAGAAACATCGGTATCTTCGCCCACGTGGACGCTGGTAAAACAACGACCACAGAACGTATCCTCAAACTTACGGGTAAATCCCACAAAATCGGTGAAGTTCACGATGGTGAAGCCACCACTGACTTCATGGAACAAGAAGCAGAGCGCGGTATTACCATCCAATCTGCTGCTGTTAGTTGCTTCTGGGGAGGAAGTTCCAACCAATGGGCTAAGGACAAGTATCGTTTCAACGTTATTGATACACCTGGCCACGTTGACTTCACCGTAGAAGTTTACCGCTCACTCAAAGTTCTCGATGGAGGCGTTGGAGTATTTTGTGGATCTGGTGGTGTAGAGCCGCAATCAGAGACTAACTGGCGCTACGCCAACGACTCGAAGGTAGCACGTGTAATTTTCGTCAACAAACTCGACCGCACAGGAGCCTGTTTTTATCGTGTTGTCGATCAAATCAAAAGCGTACTGGCTGCCAAACCATTGGTAATGGTATTGCCGATCGGTATTGAGGATAACATGACGGGGGTGGTTGATTTGCTGACCCGTAAGGCTTGGGTCTGGGACGAGTCAGGTCAGCCTGAAAACTACTCGATTGAGGAAATCCCCGCCGACATGGTCGACGATGTCGAAAAATACCGTGCCGAACTCATTGAAACAGCTGTTGAGCAAGATGACGAATTGATGATGGAATACCTTGAAGGTAACGAGCCCAGCGTCGAAGATATTAAAAAGTGTATCCGCAAGGGCACAATTGCTCTCGATTTCTTCCCCACCTACTGCGGATCTGCTTTCAAGAACAAGGGTGTACAGCTCTTGCTCGATGCAGTAGTTGACTACTTACCATCACCTACCGAGGTTCCAGCTCAGCCTGAAGTTGACCCTGAAGGAAACGAGACTGGCGAATTCGCCACTGTTGATCCCAATGGACCTCTTCGTGCACTGGCCTTCAAGATTATGGATGACCAGTATGGGGCCCTAACTTTCACACGCATCTACTCTGGTAAACTTGATAAAGGAGCTACTATTCTCAACAGCTTCACAGGCAAGACCGAGCGTGTTGGCCGCATCGTCGAGATGAGTGCCGATGACCGAATCGAACTAGATGGCGCTCAAGCGGGTGACATTGTTGCCCTTGTGGGGCTCAAAAACGTCCAGACCGGTCACACGCTCTGCGATAAAGACCACCCTGCGACTCTCGAGCCTATGGTGTTCCCAGATCCAGTGATCTCCATTGCCGTAGCACCTAAGGACAAGGCAAACGCCGAAAAATTAGGCACTGCCATTGGAAAAATGGTCAAGGAAGACCCTACTTTTGTTGTCGAGACAGATCAGGACTCTGGCGAAACCATCCTTAAAGGTATGGGTGAGCTCCACCTTGATATCAAGGTGGATATCCTCAAGCGTACCCACAAGGTAGAAGTCGAAGTTGGCAAGCCGCAGGTCGCGTATCGTGAGACCATCACAAAAACGATTGAAGATAGCTACACCCACAAGAAACAGTCAGGTGGATCTGGTCAATATGGTAAAATCGATTACATCATTGAGCCACTCGACCCTGAAGCTGGCGTTGATTTTGAATTCGAATCCAAGGTTGTCGGTGGTAACGTTCCTAAGGAATTCTGGCCTGCGATTGAAAAGGGCTTCAAAACATCGAAAGATACAGGTGTTATGGCTGGCTTCCCGTGCTTGAATTTCAAAGTGACTCTTGTTGACGGAGCCCAACACGCAGTTGACTCCTCAGCCATTGCGTTTGAGATTGCAGCCAAGGCCGCTTATCGTCAATCTATCCCGAAAGCCGGCCCTCAACTGCTTGAGCCGATCATGAAACTCGATGTCTTCACACCTGAGGACAACGTTGGTGATGTCATAGGTGACCTCAACCGCCGTCGTGGCATGATTAAGGAGCAGGACCGCACACCAACAGGCATTCGTGTCAAAGCGGATGCTCCACTGAGCGATATGTTTGGCTACATTGGTGATTTACGCACCATGACCTCTGGTCGTGGCCAGTTTTCTATGGAGTTCTCTCACTACGCTGCATGCCCTAAAAACGTCGCCGATGAGGTGATCGAAGAGGTCAAGAAGCGCGAAGCTGATAAGGCCAAGTAACTCAACTTACAAACATTTGTTGCAGCGCCGGCTCGAAAGAGTCGGCGCTTTTTTGTTCCCAAACAAAAAATATAAGCACCAAGGTTACTTCAATGACCTACCAAACACCCGCGAATCTCGCCCACTCATGTCAAGTTGATCACGACGCAATAATGGTATATCCTCAAGCGGCCACTCAGAATAACCGAGCTTATCCTGAAAAAAACCTGCTGCACGATTTGTTAACGCGAACACCGATGTGGCCCCACACTCATCAGCGCGTTGTTCAGCATGCCTGACAAGTTCGACGCCATAGCCCAGACCCTCATGGCTCTGCTTTACATACAAACAAGCAATCTCTGCGGTATCCGAATCAGGGTAACTAAGCAGTGCTACAGAACCCACGACATTGCCGTCGATCTCCATCACTGAGTAATCTTCGAGATGCGTTTCAATATCTGCATAGTCCCGTGGGACTAAACAAGTATTTCTGACTGACCTCCCAATCATACCTAAAAGCTCAACAATATCCTCTTCACGAAGCGGTCTGATAAGGCGATAACTATCCGCATAAACCATCGTACCGGCACCCTCATTAGAAAATAACTCACTAAGCAAAGTTTCTGGGTCACTGCCGTCGAGTATGTGCACCCTGGAAATACCCAACTGACATGCTTTTGCAGCCGCTTGCAGAATTGCCGGTTGATCATTACTCATGGATTGCAGATCCGCCGCACGAACCGCCCCCTGGATAAGATCCTCTTGGGCACCTGGCTTAAGAACAATCAACTTAGATGCGCCAATTTCATGAGCAAATACAGCAAGGTCAAGAGACATAGAATCTTGTTTCTCGAGGTCCATAATAATAGCCTGACCCCGAGCTAAGGATTCACAAACATAAGCTGAGCGATCACCTAATCCTGCTGCTGCATGATCACATTTAAGCTCAGCCTCGATAGCCAGATCTATGATCACATCGTATTTGTGAACAGTGCTGCCAAGCACCAGCTGGACCCCGATATTCTGTAAGCTAACTAAGTTCAGCATGACCTCGGCAAGAGCCGAGACAGGCGAGTCCACAACTACTAAAAAAACCTTCCCACGGAACTGTGGTACGTATTGAAGCAAACCTCTGACATCTCCCCAAGACATGAAATAATAATGTTATAATAGTGAACGCGTGCTACTTAGCGATGATGAAGAGCAGCTCGATGAGCCTGTTCTGGAACGAGATTCTTCCACGTTTCATTGCCTACAGCAATCATTCTCTGAATATCACGTCCAGTGTATTTGAGTAGCTCTGGGTCTCCACATGGAATAGCTCGAATCATGCCATTATCACGAAAGTATTTGTAAAGATGTTGCAAATTCTCGGGAGTATTGA
>JBNABE010000102.1:0-7611 GCA_049631945.1 Akkermansiaceae bacterium | reverse complement strand
CGGCGCTTACGCCTGAAGAAGCCGAACTCTACAAATCGGTGCAGCCCGGAGGCTACATCTTATTTGGTCGTAATATTGAATCCCCCGAGCAAGTGCGTAAGCTCACGGATGATTTGCGCGAGCTCAGCGAGCACACACCAATCATTTCCATTGACCAGGAAGGTGGCCGCGTATCAAGAACCCGCCTGATTGGCAATGAGCCACCATCCGCAGAGAGCCTGCGACTCAAGGCTGACCCCAGCTTAATCGCGCAACACGGCAAGCTCACGGCCTTCCTTCTTCGACTCATAGGTTGCAACATGGATCTCTGCCCAGTTCTTGATATCTCATATGATGACGATGCCGACAACGCGCTCAAAGGCAGATGCTACGGTAAAGATGCACAAGAAGTCATCACCAATGCTGGTATTTTCAACAGCAACCTTCGTCACTGCAGAATCTTATCCTGCGGCAAACACTTTCCATCATGTGGTCTCGCTACCGATGACCCACACCACACACTTCCCAAAGTAGACAAATCTGTAGCAGACATGCTTGCGAGTGACCTACTTCCCTACACCAGCCTGATGCCGGAATTAGATGCCATCATGAGTTGCCACACTCACTTTTCCGTCATCGACCCAGAGAATCCGGGGCTACCAGGCTCGATGTCATACAACCTCCTCACGCGCTTGCTACGTGACCAACTTGGTTACGAAGGTGTGATTATGACAGACGACCTCGATATGGGAGCCATTATTAACCACTATGGCCGCGGTCCCGATGTCACCAGCGCCATATTGGCAGGCAATGACATGGTGATGATTTGCCACCAAATCGAAACGGCCAGGGAAGCTCTCAATCATCTAAAAGCAATCCCACACCACCGCATTGATGATTCACTGAGAAGGATCGAAAAGCTGCAGAAGAGCGCCTACAAACCACTGGCTTTCAGCACCGAACTATGGGAACAGATCGACGCAGACATCATGCAGCTTAGGATCGATGTCATGGGCGAACAGCAAGCACGCGAGGTAGCTGATTACAGAGGGCAGAAACGCTCACCTGTCGAAGACTACTAAAGGTATCACCATTAGCCTAGTTCAACTCGATCTCAGAAATAGCTTTCATGATCTTATCAGAAATCTTCTGATAATCATCTCTACCCTTCGCTTTTAGCTCATCTGGTGTGAACGTAATCGGATCTCCCACCACAAGGGTGATAGGGCTAAAACGTATCTTACTAGATCCACGTGGGAGCGCATCTCGAGCTCCAAAAATACGAACTGGCTGAACAACAGCTTTGCTCTTAGCCACAATCAATCCCGTGCCTGCCTCGGCAGGCTGTAACTCCCCGTCCAAAGTGCGAGAACCCTCAGGGAAAACGACCACCTGATTGCCTGCACGCAATAATTTAATAATCGTCTTCAAACTCGTCATATCAGGACGGTCTTGATCTACCGGTATTGAATTTAATCGTGGATACAACCACGCACCAAAACCGGTGAATAAGGTTTTGCGTGCCAAATAATAGACCGCTTTATCGTAAGCAACCCCCACGAGTGGAGGGTCCAGATAACTCTCATGATTCGAGGCGATTAATACAGGACCGTCTGTCACTAGTTTCTCTTTTCCGACAACGCGATAAGAGAAAAAGCAAACAAAACAAAGCCTCCACAAGTTACAACAAAACCAATAAATCGTCTTCATCATCAAATTATTATTTTAGAACCAAGCCCTTTTTCTGGAGCTCTACCAAAGCAGCTTCGACTACCTCATCAATGCTCATCTCCGAGCTATCAATCACAGCAGCACCATCGGCAACAATGAGAGGAGAATTTTCACGCTTACTATCTTCTTCATCCCTCTTGCTGACCACATCGGCCAACCCTTCTGCCGAACGTCGCGCTAGCCTTACTTCTTCTGAGGCATCTATGTAGAGCTTGTAAGGTGTATCTGGAAAAACCACTGAGCCAATATCACGCCCCTCCATCACTAAGCTGTCTAATTGAAGAAACGCCCGTTGCTTCTCAACCAGCAGTTCACGCACCTCAGGCACCGCAGCAACCTTAGATACACGTGCATTTACCTGATCTTCTCGTAGTGCCTGACCGGGATCAATCCCATCGACAAGTATCGTAGATTGACCATCCGTAACGCCGCAAGTTACCAGGGTTTCACGAAGCATAGCAGCCACTGCCTCAGGGTCAGAAACATCGACATTTTTCTTCAAGCTAGCCCATGCAATCGCACGATACATAGCCCCTGTATTGATCATGATAAGACCAAGGCGATCTGCCAAACGGCGAGCAACCGTGCTCTTGCCAGACGCAGCAGGCCCATCGATTGCGATAGCGAAAAATTTCGTATTTGTTTCCTCAGACATGAATAGTGAAATGAATGGGTGAGCTAGCTTAGCCCGCAAGGATCGTTTCTAAATGATCTGCAAAACCAGGATAGGAGGTATCAATGCAGTCGGTGTTGTGAATCACGGTATCACCAGAGGCGAACAAGCCCGCAATCGCAAAGGCCATAGCAATACGGTGATCACCAAAGCTCTCCAGCTCAGCGCCATGTAGCGACTTACCTCCATTAATTTCCATCCCGTCTTCATACTCTTGGAGATCTGCCCCCATTGCCTTCAAATTCTGCACGACCGTGGCAATACGATCACTCTCCTTCACCCTCAGCTCCCGGGCATTCCTAATCACCATCTTCCCTTGCGATAACGCCCCCGCAACAGCCAAGACAGGAATTTCATCAATCAAGTTGGGAACTTCTTCAGGCATGATTTCAGCACCCTGCAATAGCTGACCATGAACTTCTATATTACCGCAGGGTTCGCCGCATTCATCAGGATGCTTCATCACATTAATATCAGCCCCCATACGAATGAGGACATCCAATATAGCCGTGCGAGTAGGATTCAACCCGACATTTTTAATAACCAAATGAGCCCCTGGCATCGATGCAGCGGCCACAATCCAAAATGCGGCCGATGAGATATCCCCCGGCACGCGCATGGGAGCGGCTGCTGGAGTTTTGCCTCCGGTCACAGAAATGGTTTCCCCCTCTCGACGCGATGGCATCTTAAAATATTCCAGCATACGCTCGGTATGATCTCGAGTTTCCGCGGGCTGGATGACAGAGGTAGTGCCATCAGCGAACAAACCTGCCAATAGAACCGCACTCTTGACCTGAGCACTGGCAACCGGCATTTCATAACAAGTGGGCTTTAATTCGCCGCCGGTAATATGTAACGGTGCACAACCCGGATCCTCCCCACGGGCTTCAATCGAGGCCCCCATCTGATTGAGGGGTTTGATGATTCTGCCCATAGGCCTCGATTGCAATGAAGCATCACCCGTCAGAGTAGATTCAAATGGCTGAGATGCTAACAATCCGGCTAAGAGCCTCATACCAGTACCTGAATTACCGCAATCAACACTACCTTCGGGAGCGCTAAGCTTCATGCTACGACCGTGTATAATCAGAGATGTCGGTCCATAACCAAGCTTCTCCTCGAGAACCTCATACGTGGCACCAAGCTGTGCCATCGCCTTTAAGGTACAAATACAGTCCTCACTCGGCAAAAAATTATCAATACGACAAGCACCATCAGACAAACCACCCAGTATGGCAGCGCGATGCGAAATACTCTTATCGCCCGGAACTTCAAACTCAGCTTCCAAATGATTGATTGAGTGAACGCTAATAGTGGACATATCTCGGCTAAATATAGGTGTGCTGATGAGAGTGATTAGTTGAATACTGGCTTAAACAGTATCAGTGAATGATACTCAATTGCTCAAAGTTCGTCTCTGAGGTCTTTGGCTTTAGTTAACAATTGAATTAATGCTTCATCGCTTGAATCATCGAGCAAAGCAAGCATTTCACGCAAATAAGCGACAGCTTCCTCCACAGGCTCTCGCAGCGCCTCCTTATTCCTCATCAGAATCTCAGCCCACATACCTGGGTGCCCAGAAGCAACACGCGTCGTGTCACGCATACCGTTACCCGCAAACTTACCTTGTTTTGGATCTTTAAGGCCAACGAGCGCCCCCACCGATGCCAACATGTGAGGCATATGACTAATGCGAGCCATAACCCGATCATGTTCCTCTGAAGATGTCGCATAACATTGACATCCTATTCCTTGCCACAGTGAACGAATGACTGCGACATCCCTTTCTGAATGCTTGAAATCATTTGTGATAATGCATGCCGCCCCATCGAAAAGATCATCGCGAGCAGAAGATACACCTGCCTGTTCCGATCCAGCCATCGGATGACTACCTATATATTTGGCTCCCAACTTTTCAATTGTTGGGCCCAAAAGATCTCGCGGTGTCATTTTAACACTACCCACATCTGTCACCAAAACCCCCTCAAGATTACAACATGCCGCGCAGGCTTCCAGAATCTCGAGCATTGCACCCACGGGTGATGCCAAAACAATTAACTCGGCACTCTCGACTACCAGCTTGAGATCGGTGCTAGCATTGTTCACCCCACGGCTCAGTGCATCTGAAACACCTTGCTCACGCCTACCCCATAGCCCAACCTTGGCCGATGGAAACTTAGACTGAACGGCGAGAGCAATAGAGCCCCCGAGCAACCCACTTCCTAATACGGCGATATGTTTCATACGGAGCTATGACTGGCAGATGCCAGTTTAAAAGCAAGAACCGAGGCGACCAATTTGATTGATACGGCAAAATAACAATCGAATAGACGATTGGCCAGCATCAGCAAATGGCAATAGAAGAACAGCTTTAAGGCACCCTGAACTTATGGTTTGGGTCAGGGTCTTCTGGATCACGACACAAACGACCTGACCCAATCCCCTTCACATCAACAATGTTGTGAGTATAAGGATTAAATACGAAGCCGGGCTTTCCTGGAACTGCTGTTGCAGTTGGATACTTTGACTTTGTTGGAGCCACTGGACTTGTATTGTTTACATTGGGTTCAGTCCACTGGCCACCTTCAGCCGGCTGATTTCCATACTGGCTCGCTGCGCCATTAACACCACCATTTGCAGCTTGCTGCTCGAGCAGCTGACGATTTTCTTCGATGCGTCTCTGTTCTTCACTAGTGATTGTCTGCTCAACCTGAAGGCGAGTGGGGTTAGCGTCGCGTTTGCCATAGTTTGAAGGGTATGGGTAACATGCTCCAAGAAGGAAAATGACAGCAAGTGGCAAGAGTAGGCTCTTTGATAAATCCATTATATCTAAATAGTTAACTTGTTAATTAGGATAGCTGGCTCGGATCACATTTGACATATATCAATCGGCTTGCCAACAACGGCAGGATATTTAGCCTTACACCATAGCAAGTCAAGTCCTAGCTATAGCATTACCTTAACACAATATATCAAGACGCTAAAAAAGTAAAAAAAGCTTCAATACCTCACGACTTTTCAAACAAAACTTGAATAGAAGTACATTATCAAGAGGATGAATCCACTATCACCAACTCGTGAGCTCACAAACCTCCATTTCTACCCTCGTATCAGATCGCATTGAGCTAGCCCTCCGAGGCAAACCGATACTGGACGACGATTTCAATGCTTTAGCGCTGAAGGTATTTGAACATCAATATGAGCAAAACAGAGCTTATCACAACTACTGCCTAAGTTCACAAACAAGTCCAGACAACGTCAATCACTGGCGTGACATTCCAGCCCTCCCCACAGACGCCTTCAAAATCGACTCCTTTCCGCTGGTAACCTTTCCTATCCAGGAAGCAGAAAAAACCTTTCTCACCTCTGGGACAACATCGGAAACACGAGGCATGCACCATTTTAGCTCTACCAAGCTATATGACCAGTCCATCACCAATGCTTGGCATGAGCTCGATTTACCCAATCCTACCCGCTCTATTTTTTTAACACCTCACCCTATCGAATCGCCGCAATCATCCTTATCCCACATGATGGGCGTTATATCAGACAGTCTAGCCAAGCATTCCACATGGTTAACACATCAATCTGAATCCATCGATCTTAACAAACTCATCGACGCCATTAAAGATCAGCAACCTGTAGCATTGTTTGGCACAGCGCTATCATTCCTCCATTTATTCGACTCCATGGCATCCCCGCTCAAGCTCCCAAAAGGCAGCTGGGCCATGGAGACTGGTGGTTACAAAGGCACAAAGCACCAACTCACCAAAGAGCAACTACACCAACTGTTTAACTCCATGCTGGATCTGGAATCGGACTCGATTATCAACGAATATTCAATGACCGAGCTAAGCAGCCAATTCTACAGCCAAGGATTAAATCGCCCACATCAAGGCCCCAGCTGGACACGTGTCCGTATTCTCGACCCCCTCACCAATAAAGACGCCAGACCAGGAGATCCTGGTCACCTTGTGATTTACGATCTCGCCAATGCCGATTCGGTTATGGCGATTCGCACCCAAGATCTAGCCATTCATAGCCAAACGAACCTTGAACAAAAAAACACCTTCTTCAAATTACTTGGCCGTGACCCCAGCGCCCTACCGAGAGGCTGCTCACGGTCCAGCGACGAATCACTAAGCCTATGATTGCCACACCAGAACGCATTCAACTTCTCACAGAAGCATGTTCTCATGAAAAAGTTCAACAATGGACGGGACCCATCTCCATTGACGATCTTCGTGCATGGCTCAGCAGTGAGCTTGGGAGCGAACGAGCCTTAGATAATTATCACCCCCATGGGCCGCTTCAAACTATAGCTATTGCTCCTCAATGCATTCTGCATATCGTCAGCGGAAACACACCCCATGCGGCCTTCCAAAGCATTATCAGAGGACTCCTCATAGGCTCCCACAACATCGTTAAAATCCCCTCAACCGGATTGGATAGCTTCACCGATGCTCTCATTTATTTCCCAAAAACGCTCAGAGAACTGATCGAAATACGTACTACATTGAAAGATGAAGATTGGCTCAAAGCTGATGTAATCATCGCTACAGGTTCAGATGAATCCATAGCGGCTATTCATCAGAAAACAAAACCACAGCAACGATTTATTCCTCACGGCCACAAAGTCTCTATCGCGATTGCCTATGAGGATTATGAAAATGCGGCACAGCTGGCTGCTCGCGATGTATCACTCTACAACCAACAAGGCTGCCTATCAATACACGCAATATATACGCTTGAAGACTCCGCCCATTTTGCCGAGCTACTGGCAATAGAAATGGAAAAGTTCTCCCGCAATAGCCCACCTGATCCAATCTCTGCATCAGAAGCTGGGGCAATCAGAAACCTGCGAGAGACAATGCGATTTTGCGCATCCAATGATCCATCTGTTCAACTTTGGGAGAGTAAAGACACGCTCAACTGGACAGTCATCCATCAAACCGACCCCACACTTCAGCTCTCATGTTTAAACCGCTGCGTCTATGTAAAACCCCTGCCACCGACATTGGACAACTCGATACTAGGTAGCGAATCAGCCCATTTATCAACAATTGCCATCCACCCCTTTGATAAAGCAAAAACAACATCCTTAGAAAACCTCTCTGCACATAGAATTTGCCCCTTGGGCAAGAGCCAAGAGCCCAGCCTGTTTTGGCACCACGATGGCATTGCCCCTATTGCATCACTTGTTAAGTGGAGAGATATCGGCTAAGCCC
>JBNABE010000101.1:0-7628 GCA_049631945.1 Akkermansiaceae bacterium | reverse complement strand
TGCCAGACGAATTACCTGAAGAGACGAGCAAAAAGCGCTGGCTGGCACTCAATCAGGTAATTTGTGATATCTGCGAGCCTCGTGCATCTAAGCGCGTTATCACCACGGCCGGCGAACTAACCAAAAGCTTTGAGCGGCTTCAGCGTGGCCAGCGAGTTCGATCGACCCAACGTGGCGCTAAGACTCTGGCTTTGCCGTTATTGGTTGTTTTGATCGTGTCTACGATTTGGCTGGCTCGTGATAATCTAGGAGGTCTGTTGGAGGGGACTGAGCCGACCACTCCAGTCAGCCCGAATCAATCTGGGTTTATCAAGGTTGTTAGTGATCCGGAAGGGGCAGAGGTTTATGATTTAGATGGTCGGTTTATGGGTATCACGCCACTTCAGAACATCGAGTTGGCTGCGGGCAGTCATTATGAATTTGAGTTCAGGATGGAGGGCTATCGAAACGAACACATTGAAGGAGATGTGATTGCCAATAAAACAACCACAGTGGAGAAAGTTCTATCAGTCTATGCGCCCCCCATTGTGGACGAGGAATGGGTAGATAATTTTGGAGTAAAGTATCAACCCAATAATGGTTATCATGTTAGCTCCGGTTATGTGAGGAGGTATCAATGGGCGCGCTTTCTCCGTGAGGTTGGTAAATCATACCCGCATCAAGTTGTGCAGCATAGTGAACGAGGTGCCAAGAGACCAGTGGTATTGGTCTCGAAGATGGCAGCCGATGCCTACTGTGAGTGGCAGAGCCAATCCGCTCTTGATGGAGGGTATCTGAGTGAGCTTGAGTACATATCGCCGCAAATAAATTCTAATTTCAAACATCCGGATATAACAAGTGAGGCAAAAAAGAATCAATGGCACCCATTTCGTACTGCTGTCATGCGCATACCATTCGGCAGTATTCTCATATCGAGTGAGCCAGAAGGAGCCTTGGTTCAAATCGATGGGCAATACCAAGGAATAACTCCGCTTTTCATCGAATCAATCAAGCCCGGTGCTATCGATGTGAATATGACGCTCGAGGGTTATCGCCGTTACAAGCAATCGATTCAGCTAAAAGATCGTGAGGACAAAAAAATGCATGTGGTTTTGCAGCGTAATAACAGTGTTGTATTTGGTAAAAAATGGCAGAACAGCTTGGGTATGCAATTAGTGCCACTGGCAGACGACTTATTGGTATCTATTTGGGAAACTCGTAAGGCAGATTATCTAGCCTTTTGCAGTGATTCAAAAAAGCCTGTCAGTCCTCTGCCAGATTTTAGGCAGGGGCCATTGCACCCCGTGGTCAATGTTTCGCGAGTCGATGCAACGGCTTTTTGTGAATGGCTCACTGAACGAGAACGTGAGCTGGAGCGCATTTCGGCTGGTGAAAAGTATCGTTTGCTCACAGATTTGGAGTGGAGCATCGCTGCAGGTCTTGCTGAAGACCCTGATTATTTACCCTCACGGCGCGAGATGAGAGTGGAGAAAACATTTCCTTGGGGGCGAGTTTGGCCTCCTGAGGACGCAGATATTTTAGTGGGTAATTTAGCAGGAAAGTCTGCCTCAAAAGCTGAGGATGTATCACGCGATAGAACCCTGATGAATTATGATGATGGATATGCAAAAACGTCACCAGTGGGGATGTTCTTGCCCAATGCACTTGGGCTTTATGATTTAGCAGGCAATGTTTCGGAGTGGGTTGCCGATGATTATGCAGAGGATGGCGAATATGGTGTTTTGCGCGGTGGTAATTGGGGTAGTTATTTGGCAAAGCACCTCTATACCAGCAGTCGTAATGCAGTAAAATCGACAAAAACAGCAAGTCGGTATGGCTTTCGAGTTGTGTTGGCGAGGAATAAACCAAGATTGACAACTGAGCTTGAGGAAGACGATGCTCTCATTCAAGAACCGTAATGGTTCATTACAAACAGCCGATAGAAATATGGTAGAGATTAAAATTAATTACGAAGGGGAATTACAGTGTGTGAATACACATGGGCCGTCTAAGACGACTTGTGTGACAGATGCTCCCGTTGATAATAATGGACGTGGGTTGTCATTTTCGCCTACTGACCTATTGGCTACAGCTTTGGGTAGTTGTATGGCGACAATCATGGGGATTGTCGCTGATCGCAAAGATCTAGACCTAGAGGGTATGATCATTACAGTAGGGAAGCACATGTCAGACGATATGCCTCGGAGAATAGCTCGCATTGATGTGCGCATTGAGATGCCATTGTCGGAAGATCATCCACAAAGAAAAATCCTTGAAAGCTCAGCATTAAGTTGCCCAGTTCATCAAAGTATTCATCCAGATGTTGAGGTTCCTATCGAGTGGTGTTGGAAATCTAAGGAGTATAGCTCCTAAGCGACACGATGATTTCATCTCTCAGGTTAATGAATTTCCGGTGTTTCGATACACTGGCATTAAATTTTCCTAAATCAGGAGCTGTCATTGTTGGTGCGAACGCGCATGGAAAGACATCGATCCTTGAAGCTGTATGTGTGATGGTGAGACTCCAATCGCCACGCAGCCCGCGGCTGGGTAAAATTGTCAAAATCGAGAAAGTTGATTTTGGCGTTGCGGGGAAGGCATGGGGTACTGAGCTTCAGGTGAAATTTGGCTCGCGTAAAGGTGTGGAAATGAAAGTAGATGATGAGCTCATCCCTCGACAGAGCGAATACCTTAGCCTGGGTGGGCTGATTGTGTGGATGGGTAACGATGATTTGGAGTTAGTGCGTGGCTCGGGTCGTGTCCGAAGGCGCTATCTTGATTTTATTGGCTGCCAGTTGGAGCCCGCGTATCGTGATCATCTGAATCGTTATAACCGTGTACTAAAAGCACGCAATTTGCTGCTTAAGGATCGTTTGTTGAGGGAGACTGAAATCGTGGCATATACCGAACTGCTTATTAAACATGGTGAATTTTTATCAGCATCACGGCGTGCTTTGGTTAAAATGCTAAACCCAGAAGCCATCAAAGCGCAACATCAAGTCAGTGCATGTGATGAAAGCATTTCCATCAATTACGTAAGCGGATCGGGAGATGATTTTGCGACGAGCCTTGAAATGACGGCAGAGCGCGAGCGTCGCCTCGGTCAGACTGTTGTTGGGCCACACCGAGATGAGCTTAATTTGATGATTAACGGCATGGCCGCTGCTGATTTTGCGAGTGAAGGGCAACAGCGAACGATGGCGCTGTCCTTGAAGTTAGCGCAGGGTGAGCTGCTTCAAGCGCAAACAGGAAAGATGCCAGTATATTTGCTTGATGATATTTTTGGCGAACTTGACCCTGCTCGCCGCAATGCCCTCATGAAAGCACTACCAACAAATGCTCAAAAGCTAATCACAACGACTCACATTGACTGGATGAAGGATGAGTTTGAAGTCATTCGCATGAATGAAGTAGGGAGTGTTCAACTTGGCAATGAATAATTTCCTCAGATGTCATGCATTACGAATGAGCAAGGCAACCGGGGCAATGTTGAACATAATGCCCAGGTGAAATCTCGATAAATTTCGGTTCATTATCCTTCAGGCATAGCGAAGGGTCTCCCAGAGTGTTTCGATCATGAAACGCACAACCTTTCTGTGGTGTTGAAAGGTCGGGAGGTGTGCCTGGTATGGTGTAAAGTGGCTCTCCTTTGGAGTGGGTCGCGGGAATGCTTTTCATGAGTGCGCGAGTGTAGGCATGGAGAGGCTTACGAAACAGGTTTTCGGTGGCAGCGCGTTCGATAAGTCTACCAGCATACATGACATTGACGAGGTCACAGGTCTGATGGACGACTGCGAGATCGTGTGTGATCAGGATGATTGCAGTATCGAGCTGTTGTTGCCTCTCCTTGATAAGGTCGAGCACTTGTTTTTGAACAGTGACATCAAGTGCGGTGGTGGGTTCGTCACAGATCAGTAGCTCTGGTCGTGTGATGAGAGCCATAGCGATCATCACTCGTTGGCGCATGCCTCCAGAAAATTCATGGGGATAGGAGTCAATGCGCTTTTCTGGCTCAGGTATACCAACCTCTGCCAGAGCATCAATTGCTTTGTGGAGTGCTTTTTTGCCTCTAATGCCATCATGAACCTCCAGTGGCTCTGTTAGTTGAGTGGAGATTTTTAGGTAAGGGTTAAGCGAGGTCATCGGATCTTGGAAAATCATAGAGATGCGCTTGCCTCTTATTTTCCTGAGCTGTTTGGGGTTCGCTTTGAGTAGATCTATGCCGTCAAAGGTAGCTTTGCCTGAATGAATTTCACCTGGAGGCTGGGGGATCAGTCCGACTAATGAGTAACAACTCACTGACTTGCCTGAGCCGGACTCGCCAACAATACCAACGGTTTGCCCTTTCTCAACAGAGAAAGACACATCTTCAACAGCCCTTACGATGCCATTGCGAGTGTGGAATCGTGTCGTTAAGTGCTGAACATCGAGCAGTGCCATGGGTTAAGGTAAAAGTATCTATAGACGTTTATCAGCTTAAAATGGATAATGATCATAGGCTTTCTTGATGATCTCAATATCATTTGTTTGGTAGGCTTTCTTGTCATTGTGCCCCCATATTACATCTGGCCATGCGGGGTCTGTCTGGTAACGGGCTACAACATGAATATGAAGCTGCGGAACGATGTTGCCGATAGCAGCTATATTGATTTTGTCTGGCTTGAAATGAGTTTCTACGAATTGTGATATCTCACGAATGGTTTGCATGACGGACTCATGATCTGCCATTTCTAATTGGTGCAAATCCACGATGTCATCCTCGACTTTTGGAACGAGAATAAACCATGGAAATAACGCATTCGTTTTGAGTAAGATTTGGCATTTTCCTCGTATGCCAAAATCAATGCCGCCTGTATGCAGTCTTTCGTGGAGTATGAATGGCATGCTAATAATAGGTTCTAGAAACTTGCTTTCTCAATTTTATATTATTTTGAGTGTTAGCCTTTTTTGTCAGAGGCAGAGTTTCTTGAGCGAATTGAAAAAGTAATCGGAATACCTGGAGCAGGGTGGTCTTCTCGGAGTCGATTAGTTAGGTATTGCTGGTAGTTCTCTTGCATCAGACGTTTGTCATTGACGAAGAGGATGTAGGTGGGGACGGGGATGGCCGTGTAGCGGTCGTTGGTTGCGGCGGTGGCGTAGAGTAACTTGAGTCGTCTGTTGCCCTTTTTTGCTTGTGGTGGTTTCTTCTCAAATGCGAGACCAAGAAAGCGGTTGAGCTTACCGGTGGTGATTGGGTTTTGTGCATGTTTGCGTATCTCTGCAATTTTACTAAAGATGAGCCCTATGGATTGCTTCTTCAACGCTGATACGCACACGTAGGGAGCATAGGAGAGAAAGAAAAGCTCTGAGCGAGTATGCTCAGTCGCTTCTTCCAGACGCACGTTTTTGGCAGCTCCTGGATGATAGAGGTCGAACTTGTTGAGCACAATGAGGCATGGTTTGTTCTCACTTTGAATGATACGCGCGATTTTACGGTCCTGAGAAGATATGCCCTCGGCGCAGTCCACAACAAGCAGGCAAATGTCGGCGCGACGTATTGATCGCTCAGCACGCATTGCTGAGAAAACTTCGACAGATGAGTCCATTTTAGTGCGGCGGCGTATGCCTGCGGTATCAATCAGGGTGTGAAGTTCACCAAGGAATTCGTAAGGTATGTCGACAGAGTCTCGCGTGGTTCCCGCAACATCCGATACGATGGTGCGCTCATCCTTGAGGATGGCGTTGACGAGTGAGGATTTGCCTGCGTTTGGTTTGCCTACAATAGCTATTTTTAGCCCCTCGCGTTTCACTTCTTTTTCTGCAGCTTTGATGTCGTCGTTAAGTGGGGTTACCACCGAATCAATAGCGTCAGCAATACTGCCCATATTGCGACCTAGTTCAGCCGAAACCGTAAGACCTGCTCCGTATCCAAGTGAGGCAAAATCGCCAGATAGTTGTTCCTGTCCTTCGTTGTCGGCTTTGTTGATGATGAGCTGAATAGGCGCTTTTGAGCGGCGGAGTTTTTGGGCGAGAGCCTCATCTATCGCAGTCACGCCGTCTTTGGCATCGACAACAAAAAGGATCAAATCGGCGGTCTGCATAGCGATGTCAGCTTCAGTTGTGACTGCTTCGCCAAAGCTGTCATCCAGCGTAGCTCCGATGCCTCCTGTGTCGATGAGCGTGCAAGGTGAGTTGCTGATGTTGCAAGGAGCCGAGATGCGGTCTCGTGTCACACCTGGCTGGTCATGCACGATGGCAATTCTTCGTCCAGCAAGACGGTTGAAGAGCGCTGATTTTCCGACATTGGGTCGGCCGACAATGGCTACTGTTGGCATGGTATAGGTAAATGGGTGAAAGTAGGCTATTCTGCCTCGTGGTGCTCATGTAGCATGTGTAGCCCCTGACGGAAATACTCAATGCCTGACCAGACTGTAAATATAGTTGCCAAGATTGTTGGGTAAATAGGAGAGAAGGGGATGACTTTGAGCATGACCCAGCCGAGTAGCAGCATTTGGGTGAAGGTGCAAACTTTGCCGCTCCAATGAGGGTTGATGGGAACGTGGGAGTTGAAGTAATGCAGAATCCAAATACCTACAATAATAATGATGTCTCGTGCTATCATCAGTACGGTAAACCAAATGGGGATATGCCATCCCTCGCCCCAAGGTATGAAAGTGAGAAATACAATGCCAGTTAAGAGTAATGTCTTATCTGCCATGGGGTCAATGAAGGCTCCGAATTTGCTCTTCTGATTAAAGTGACGGGCAATATAACCATCAATGCCATCGCTTAGGGCTGCTGCAATAAAAATGCCGACTGCCCACCAGCGTATTGTTTCATTAGCTTGTCCAGCCTTGACACTCTCACCGTAATAGACGGCGAGCACAGCGAAAACAGGTGCGCACAAAAGGCGGCCGACAGTGATTTTTGATGCTAATGTCACAATAGTATTCTCCTGTTTGAAGTTTTCAGTGTCAAGTATTGCTATTTCTTTGTCGGGAGGCTCTGATGTGCTCGATGAATCAGACGGAAATCAAACAACGCTTGGACGCTATGGGGGTGAACCCTTCTAAAAAGTTGGGTCAGAATTTCCTGATTGATGAGAACGTAGCTCAATGGATCGTCGGTCAGCTTCAAATTCAGCCGGGTGACACGGTTGTGGAGGTCGGTCCAGGGACTGGAGCTCTGACTGAGCATGTCGTGGATGTAGCAGATAGGGTTATCTTGGTGGAGTTTGATGCACGCTTGGCAGAGGGCTTGAAAAACCGCTATCAGAGCTACTCGCATGTGGAGGTTCATCATTGTGATGGTGCGCGATTTGATACAAGGCAGCTCTTCAAATATCAACCAGTCAAGCTACTTGGGAATTTGCCATATTCTGCTGGTGGAGCCATTATGAGAAATTTCATGAAGCGGCCATCGCCTGTATGCAAGGCAGTGTTGATGCTTCAAAAGGAATTTATAGATAGGATTGTCGCAGTGCCGAGAACTAAGGCTTATGGAGTCTTGTCTTTAAGAATGCAAAGCGAATGGCATAGCCGACCAGTGAAGACCATTCCTCCGCAAGCATTTTTCCCGCGCCCACTGATTGATTCTACGGTGATGGTTTGTGATCCTCGCCCTGCGGATTTGCCCGTCTATGACGCACGTCTTTTCGATGAGTTGGTTCG
>JBNABE010000100.1:0-7631 GCA_049631945.1 Akkermansiaceae bacterium | reverse complement strand
GCATGCTGGTGCCGATGATCAGGATGCACTTGAGTGGTGCTGGCAAAATGGCAGAAAGCCAAGTCAGCATCAGCTTGAGTGGTGGAATAGCTACATGCGTAATCGAGGGTTTCGCGACGATTTCACTGAGAAGCTGGTCTTTCGCAAGAAAGAAGCTGGCTGGGAGGATCGGGAGGATATTCAAAGCTTTTTTGACTACCTCGACGCTGATGATGGGCGCTTGTGATATGCAGTCAGGTCTGCTACGTTAAACGACGGATGACACTTGTAGACCTCGGTTGGAATGAAGCTTTTCAGAAAGCGTTTGATAAGCTTTCTGTCTCTAAGTGTGTGCCTGCACGTTTGATTCGCGATAATAAAATCAGCTATGGTGCGCTGTTTCTCGATGAGGAAGGTGATGTCTGCGAGCGTGAGGTGGTAATGAGCGGTAAGGTTTATCACGATGCCTCTAGTGATGCGGAGCTTCCTGCTGTGGGTGACTGGGTAGCTCTTGAATTGGCGGGTAATGACGATGACGAGAATATGATTCGTTCTCGTTTGCCTCGCCAGACCTGCTTCTCACGTAAGATGCCTGGTAAAAGTGCCGAGGAGCAAGTGATTGCAGCCAATGTGGAGGTGGTTGTGGTGGTGACCGATGCAGGATCAGATTTCAACCCTCGCCGAATGGAGCGCTATTTCACCTTGATAAAGCGTAGTGGTTCGAAGCCAGTGGTCTTGGTAAATAAGTCTGATCTTTTTCAAGACGAGCAAAATCGTGAAGCTGCAAAGCTCATCCAAGAGCTCAATGATGATGCAGATGTTTATATCACGTCGGCTGCGCGAGATGAGGGCTTGGAGGTGCTGAAGAAATATCTCAATCAAGGGGTATCGATTACTATGGTCGGCTCAAGTGGGGTAGGTAAGTCCACCATGGTGAATCAGCTATTAGGTGAAGATTTTCAATGGACGAGTGATGTGAATGAACTCACTGGCAAGGGTCGGCACACCACTACAGCACGTGAGTTGATCTTACTCGATGATGGGGGTATTCTTATCGATAATCCGGGGATGAGGGAGATTCAGATGTGGACAGATGAGCACACACTTCGCGAAAGCTTCTCGGACGTTGAGCAACTTGCGGGGCAGTGTAAGTTTCATGACTGTAAGCACCGCAATGATGTGGGCTGTGCTATCCGATCAGCTGTTGAGAGTGGTGAGCTTGATCAAGGTCGTTACGAAGGTTATCTCAAACTGGATGAGGAAGTAGAAAAACTACTGAAGCGTCAACAGAAGCGACGTATGCTCTCTGAGCGCCGTGCTAAGCGCGATCACCGGATCAAAGCACGCAATCTGGCTGATCGTATTGAGATCGACAGAGAGCAGGATCCTGATTGGCGCTGATTTCGAGCTTGGGTCTATTAAAAAAGCAGCTTGCTGATCAACATCAATATACTGGCAAAAACCAAGTTGAGCACGAGGCCAATCCTAATCATTTCTCGTTGTTTGATATGCCCTGAACTAAAGACAATAGCATTAGGCGGGGTAGCAATAGGTAGCATGAAGGCACAGGATGCTGCAAAAGTTAGCGGGAGTACGAGTTGTTTGACTGGTATATCCATGTCCATGGAAACGGCTGCGAAAATAGGAACCATCAAGGCAGTACTTGCTGTGTTGCTGGATAGCTCAGTGAGGAAAATCATGAATAAGACGACGATGCCAACTAGCAGGAAGAGCGGCCAACCAAGGGTTAGAGCTTGAATCTCTTTTGCAAGATAGAGGCTGGCTCCTGTGGCTCCGAGAATTTTGCTCAAGGTTAGGCCGCCACCAAAAAGCAACAGTATTCCCCAATCAGTTGTGCGATCAATGTCTTTCCAGGTGACGAGTTGACATGAGGCAAGGGCCACTACGGCCGTCACTGCGACAACGCTATCAAAAGATTTAGAGATTCCAAACAATGCTGCCAAGTCCTTGCTGAATACCCAACCGCATACGGTAACTAGAAATATCACCATGGTGATCAATCTTTTGTGGTTCATTTGAAACGATTCTTTCTCAATAGCAAATGTTGGAATTTTACCTGTGCGCGACACTAGGCGAAGTAGAATGAATAGGGTGGGCAGCAGTATTAATACCACGGGAAGACCTATGCGTAGCCACTCAGTAAAGTTCATCTTTAAATGGGCTGCCGCAATAGCGTTGGGGGCAGTTCCAATCAGAGTTCCCATACCGCCAATACTTGCAGAATATGCAATGCCAAGGAGTAAATAGGGGGCTGCTCTCTCAGCTACCTTGTGCTCGCAATGTGCAGTGATGTTAGCGAGAATCCCAAGTGAAACAGGAAGTAGTAGCGCTACAGTTGCGGTATTAGAAATCCACATGGAAAGAAGCGCTGATGCCACAAAAAGCGATAATGCTGTGATATGAAAATTGCCTCGCCCCAGAGTAAGGATGTGTGTTGCCAGCCAGCGATCAATCTCTTGTTTGGATAGCGCGGCAGCCAGACCAAAACTACCCAGAAAAAGAAAGATCAAGGGATGGGCAAAACTTGCGAAACTTGCCGAGACCTCAAGTGTGCCGGTCAGGGAAGCTAGAACGGCAACCAGTAGGGCGGTAATGGGCAGTGGTAGGGCCTCTGTCAGCCACAGCACAGCAGCAAGTGCTAATATGGCGAGTCCTGTGCGTATTGAGTTCGGGTTGCCTGCGCTGAGGCTTTCATTGATGGGAAGCCAGTTACGAATCAGAAAAAAAAGGAGTATGGCTAACCCGATGACAGCTATTTTTTTCGTGCTTGCACAGAGGTTGTAGGCCGAGCTCTTTTCACTCAGAATGGTTTCTTTGTGATCTTGCATACTGAGACTCATATACAGTTGTCATCACGGCATCAAGCCTTGGCCAGCCCGTAGCGAAGATAGAGTGAGTTGAGATCGCCGATAATGATAACCGCCCAGCCAAGCGAGACATAATAGAGAATGTCGTCATAAGCGCGGGAGAAGTTTCTGGATAGCTGGATGCAAAGACTCAGGGATGCAAAGCCGAGCATGCCGAGCTCGGTGGCTTCTCGTATTTAGGTTTCCAAGTAGACGCGGCTTTTTAGAAATCTTTATCAGGACAGGAAATAAAATTCAGCTATTGAGATTATGGTTTCTGAGCCTGTTTCTAATGATTTCTGAAGAAAGATCGCCAATCATGACGATGCAGGCACTGAGGAGAATAAAAAAGAACCATTCATCGTAGTTGTCTCGCGCTCTGGCTTCATCAATGAGGAAACCTAGGGAGTTAATGCCAAGAAGACCCAGCACTGTTGCGTCACGAATACACGTTTCCCAGCGATAGAAAAAGTACAACACCATGCGATTAAAGTAAGCTGGAAGAATTGAAAACAAATACCCCTGCAGACGGTTTCCACCCTGGGCAAGTTGGACCTTGGAGTGATTTAGATCTGAATGGTCGGTTAGCTCTCCCCCGAGTCTGCCGATAATACCGTAATTGTGGATAGCGAGTCCTAAGATAAGTGGCCAAGCAGTAGGGCCGAGCATTTGTAGTAGCAAGAAGGCTAGAAGAAACTCAGGCATGCTGCGGCAGAGAATGAAGAGTGCCCGCAAGAATAGTGAGATAAGCTTATGGAACAAATTCAAAGCACGATTATTACCAGCATATATACCGTAAGGTTTTTCCTCATTGAGAGTCTTGGAGCTCCACGGTAAGGTAATCAAGCCCATGAGAAAGGCGAGTATCATTGCCGCCGTGCCAATGTAGAGCGTCTGTAGGGAGGCTTCGACTCCTTGGTCTAGGAATAGCTGCTTTGCCCATGGTAAAGCATCGCTCCAGTCACCAGATTTTTGCACTGGGTAGGGTGTAATCTGCTCGGAGAGAAATCGATCTAAATTTGACATGCGTTGCTGCCAACTAAGTTTAGAAAAGAGGGGTTCGCCCGTGGTCCACGAAATGGTAGTAAGGCCAATAACAAAGATAGCTGTTATTTTTGGAAGCCACCGCCTTGGCTGGACCTGGCTTAGTGAACTTGGGGAAAGGTCATTTGGGGGGTGTTTTGCAGACGGGTAATTAGTCATCGCCTTACGGATGTAGTGACTAGAGCGCTCTACGACTAAAATCAAAACGAGTAAGGCGTATAGCAGCGTCCACAGTTCATTATAGTAGTTGTCTTCAAAGGCTGTTTCAATGTGAAGTCCGATAGTCGATATTCCAACGAAACCTAGTATCGCCGCTGAGCGAATCGCACATTCAAAACGGTAGAGGGTGTAGCTGATAAGGTCTGTTAGTGAGATGGTAAATATACCGTAGAGCCAGGACGCAAAGGAGCCGCCGCCTAAGGCATGAAGATAGGCTTTGGCGTTGCGGGGTTGCTCATCAAGCATTTCAGAAAACACCTTGGCCAAGCTACAGCTGTATGGGATGGAAAGTGCTGCGATCACAGCTATGGGCGAGGTGCCGAGAGCTGTTATGAAGATGAGTGCCCACAGTATTTCATGAATGGATCTGCCAGCTGTGGTAATAGTACGAGCGATACGGTGAACTATCACGAGGGTGAGCGGTGTGGCGACTGGGCTCGAGCGAAGTGGCCACCAAGATTTGGACGACAGGAAACCAAGTAAAAGTCCGACCGGTAGTGATAGACTGATAGCGCATACAGCATATTGGAGGGTGTGCCATAATGCTTCGCCAATTTTATGCAAAAAGGGCGGAGCCGACTCTGGCATGTCTGGGTCTTGGTAATCTAGTGCGGGCTCGAGTGCCGCAGCGAAGAATTTCTTAATCAGCCCCATTCCATACTCTTGAGGGAAGAAGTCTGACCACTTTAGCTGCGCGGAGTAGGTGCAGAATACGAGTATGGGGATTAATAGTAGAAGGAAACTTCTACGTATGCCCTTGTATGGCTTGAAGGAAATCATGGCTCTACCAATTCAGATTCAGAAAGGTGGTATAGCTCTTCAAGTTGTTCTGTTGATGCCTCAGGAGAATCAAATAAGATATGCCCGTTTTTTAAGCCGACAATGCGTGGGAAAAACTCACGCGCAAGCTCCACATTGTGAATAGACATCACCAGTGTGAGTTGGTTCTCTGTCGCAATTTCGGTAAGTAACGTAATGAGGCTGCGAGCTCGTGCTGGATCGACTGCAGAAATCGGTTCATCTGCTAATAAACTGTGTGCCTCCTGAAAGAGTGCGCGGGCAACAGCTACGCGTTGCTGTTGTCCGCCGGATAAGGTGGCCGTGTGGTGATACATCTTTTCAGGGATGCCAACCCTTTGTAGTAGTGAGAAGATGTGCTGTAGATTTTTTCGTGGTGGGATCAGAAATCTGAATAGCATTCCCAGTGCAGAGTGTTTGCCCACTCTGCCAAGTAGGATGTTTTGAAAAACCTTGAGTTGTGGGATGAGTCCCAAGTCCTGTGGAATGTAGGCTATTTCACTACGGAGTCTTCTTAAATCTTTGTTGCTAAGTTTATTTAAATGGGCTCCTGCAATAGTATAGTTGCCAGAGTTTTGCATTGCTTGCCCGTTGAGCAGTTTTAACAGAGTCGTTTTGCCGCTGCCTGATGGGCCAATGAGAGCAACGTGCTCACCCTGTCTGATCTCTAAGGAAATATTGCTCAGAGCAACGGTAGCACCAAAGCTCTTGGTAATGTCTGTGAGTTGAAACACAGTATTAAAATTACCCCTCCCGCCACAGAGCAGGAGGGGTAGTGATACTATTCCTTAAAAAAGCCTAATTCTTTAGCAATGGTAACGATGTTTGCGAAATCTTCGTTCTTCGCTTCGATCAGGCCTTCTTCACGTTTTAGAACTGTAAGAACCTCCTTGTCCTTGCAGTTGATCAAAGCTGTTTGAAGTTTGTCGATGAAGCCAGCGCCAAAAGTATCATCTAGTGATGGATGCGCCGTGAAGTTGTAGTCAGCATACCCGGGAGTGACCCAGATGATTTTAGCTTTATTGGGGTCAACCTCCCCAGATTTGACCATGCTGTCGTAGGTTTTGTAGCTTAATACACCTGCTTGCACAGAGCCTTGATTTACAGCATTGGCAGTGCCCGCATGGCTTGCTTTGCCTGTAAATTGAATTGGCTTGGAGAAGAACTCTTCGGGAGTCTTACCTGTTTCTTTCTGGATGAACCAAGTTGGCATTAAACGACCAGAAGTCGATTTTTTAGAGCCGAAAGTAAATGTAAGATTGGCGATACTCTCTGGGAATTCATCAGATTTTTCCAGCCCAGTGGATTCATGTGCAATAAAGTAGGATTTATACATAGGGTCAACAACGCCCTGAACAATAGCTCGAGATCCTTGAACACGAGCACGGGCTTGCACGCCTGTCAGCCCGCCAAACCATACCAGCTGAACCTCATTATTGGCAAAACGGTTAACAGAAGCACTGTAGTCTTGTGAGTTAACATATTCGACTTTAACGCCGAGCTCCGTGGCAAGGTAGTCACTGAGCGCCTTGTATTTGATACTTTGATCAGACACCTTTTTGTCTGGAATCGCAGTGATGCGCAGGACTTTATCGTCGCTGTTCGCATTGATTGTTTCTTCTTTCTCCCCGCAACTGCTCAAGGCAATTGCACCAGCAACGATAGATGTCAGACCGACACCTCTTAGAATACGTTCTCGCTTCATGATATAATTATTTTCGATTGTTCTCAGGAACGCCCCTAAAGCGCACTATAGATGGGCTCGTGTCTAGGAAAAACGGGTTGTGTCAGACTAAATGCTGAGCCGAATGGTGGAGGAAGACATTAATGGTGCTTCTGGTCTATTCATGAGAGCCTCCTAAGAGTCATAAAACCGACACAAAATTGCACCTAACTAGGAAATATTGATTGCTTAAACATCTGGTATTCCTTGCTTATGTAAATTCACAGTGCGCTCTTATCGTTGAAGATTAGGCGATTGTGACCCTGAGTTAAAAAAGAGTTAAAAAAGATGCCGAAAGGTATTGACGTGACGTAGATTTCAGATAGTTTCCGCCCGCCGCTCCATTGGAGGGCACGCGAGAGACAATCAAGTCGATCGGAGGCATGGTTCGCAAGAGCTCGTCGTCGGTCGGTTTTTTTATCTCCACGTTAAAGTGATCTTTAAAAGTATGGTCCTGTCTATAAGGCGGATGTCACGATGAAGTTTTTGGCCACCACGGTTGATTATGGAGTGTAATCCGGACGGTATATGCAGGATGGAAGAGGAAAGATTGAATTGTGCGCTGTGTGTCAGTTTTTAACTGGCGTGCAGAGTAAGTAGGATGAAGAGCTTCGGTTTGGAGTTCTACTACTTGTCAATTTGGTAAACGTAACTACGCCCCAAGAGATTGGGGAATAAAATACAAAGCCTATAACTGTTTAAAAAGTCCATCGTAAGATGGCATTTATACGGAGAGTTTGATTCTGGCTCAGAATGAACGCTGGCGGCGTGGATAAGACATGCAAGTCGAACGAGAAAACTGATTAGTTTACTAAGATGTTTTCTAGTGGCGGACGGGTTAGTAACACGTGAGCAACCTGCCTCGAAGCGGGGGATAGCCTCTCGAAAGGGAGATTAATACCGCATGTGACCTACGGGTTAAAGGCGCCTTCGGGTGTCGCTTCGAGATGGGCTCGCGGCCTATCAGCTTGTTGGTGAGGTAATGGCTCACCAAGGCTACG
>JBNABE010000099.1:0-7712 GCA_049631945.1 Akkermansiaceae bacterium | reverse complement strand
CCGCTACCGACGTTTGCAGAGCTACTCACGAACGTGGGTTTGAATACGGCCGTGGTCGATGACTTTGCAAGGGGCTTGAATATTTATGGTAGAATCAACGATTTTACTGGCGTGATTCGAGCACTCGAAAGCAGTTCAGATTTCAAGGTGCTCTCAAGGCCGACTGTTTACACGGCTAACAATCGAAAGGCTGTCATTTCATCAGGAAGTAGCATCGCAGTTCCGACTAACCAGTTTAATAGTGGCACTACAGGGCAGAGTACTAATATTGAATATCGAGATGTTTTGCTACGCTTCGAGGTTGTCCCGCTCATTAACTCAGATGATGAAGTCACTTTGCGTATTTCACTGATCAATGACACAGTAGGTGAAGATCAAACTATCGGCGACTTGACCGTGCCGACTATTGGCACTGAAACTGTCACGACTACGGTGACTGTCAAAAACAACTCGACAGTGGTTATTGGAGGGCTAGTGACCGAGGTGGAGCGCAATTCTAAAAGTGGTGTGCCTGTGTTGAGTAGAATCCCGGGAATTGGTAGGCTATTCAGTCGGACTAGAAAGAGTGTCGAGCGTCGGGAGCTTCTTGTGTTTATTCAGCCTAAAATCGTAGGTGGTCACACTAGTCAACTAGATGTGCAAGAGGATATGGAGCGGCGCTACGATGTAGCTCCCTCAGCTCGGGAGTTTGCCGATGGGGTGCTCCCCCCTAAGCCGACTGATGAGACCGCGCCAAGCCAAAATTCCCAGCCGCCGAAAAAATCAATCCCCTCGGCGTCCAAGCGCCCAGACATTAAGTATCCGACGAGAAGATAAGCGCTGTAATTGCTGAGCGCTGAAATGTTCGTCAGGTGGGCAGCCTATTCACGGTTTAGATCATCTGATGGCAAATAAAGATTGAAGCCAATTACTGGATTATGAATCGTGTAGCAGTTATCAATGTTGTGGGTCTGACCAAAGGTTTGATCAGTGATAAAACACCGGCCATTAAGGCATTTGCGCAGAGCCGCGAACTAAGTTCCTTTCCGCCTGTTTTTCCAGCTGTGACCTGCTCTGCCCAATCAAGCTATCTGACTGGTACAGATGTTGGAAATCACGGCATTGTAGGTAACGGTTGGTATGACCGAGAGTTTGCCGAGCTGAAATTTTGGAAGCAATGTAATCACCAAGTACGGGGGGAAAAAATTTGGGATAAGCTGAAGAAGACTGATCCAAATGCCAAATGTGCCAATATGTTTTGGTGGTATAATATGTACTCTAGTGCTGATTTTACCGCCACCCCGCGTCCGATGTATCCAGCCGATGGAAGAAAGGTTTTCGATATACATACTCAGCCAATGGGTATGAGAGAGAATATGAAAGCGGATTTGGGTGATTTTCCTTTCCCTGCCTTTTGGGGGCCGGCTGCTGGAATTCGATCATCGCAGTGGATTGCAGATTCTGCCAAGTGGATAGAAACGGCTGAACAGCCAAACCTCAATCTAGTGTATCTTCCGCATCTAGATTATTGCTTGCAGAAATATGGACCCAATGCTCCAGAGGTAGATCCAGAATTAGAGGCGATTGATCAGGTAGTCGGAGATTTGTTAGCTTTCTATCAAGCTCGTGAAATCGATGTGGTTTTGTTGTCTGAATATGGAATCTCCGAGGTCAATCGTGCGGTGCACTTGAATAGGGAGTTTCGTCAGAGAGGCTGGATTCAGGTGAAGGACGAGTTAGGCTTGGAAACCCTAGATTGTGGTGGTTGTCAGGTATTTGCCGTGGCTGATCATCAGGTTGCTCATATTTACATCAATAACTCAGCGATTCGTGAGGAAGTAATCGAGCTTTTGCATAGCTTGGAGGGGGTAGAAGAGGTCAGGGTGCCGAGCGATATCTGGGGGCAAGGAATTGCAACAGAGAGAGCTGGTGACTTAATTGCAGTTTCTACAAGCGATGCATGGTTTACTTATTATTACTGGGAAGACGATAATAAGGCACCCGACTTTGCACGTTGTGTTGATATTCACCGTAAACCTGGCTATGATCCTGTTGAATTGTTTCTTGATCCTAAACTCGCTTTTCCAAAATTAAAAATTGCATCTTTTCTTATGAAGAAAAAAATGGGTTTGCGTGCGCTGCTTGACGTGATTCCTCTAGATGCGAGCCTCATTAAGGGCTCACACGGCAGGGACCGAGTTCCCGAGTCGGAGCAGCCTGTATTTATCGCCAATAGGGTGACCGTATCTTCTGCTGCGGAGGTGAACCAAGCCCTCTATGCCATGGTTAGTGGTGACGATGTTGAGATTTGAATTATTTACAGACAATTGGGTTTCTAGCTGGCATTATATCATTGAATGGTAAATTCCTTAAAACCGCATTCCCAAATATGGAAAGAATGGGTCAGAGAGCACAGCTCTCGCCTATACGTCTATGCGCGTCAGCGAAGCCAAAGCCGACAAGATGCTGAGGACATCATTCAGAATGCTCTAATTCGACTTTGGGGCTATCAAGAGGAGCGTGGCCATGTGCCGCCAGATCTACCGCTAGCTTATTCGGTGTTGCGCTTCGTGGCTATGGATCATGTAAAAAAAGAGGTAAGGAAAAAGCGGAAGGAGGAAGCTGTTATTTATCTCCATGAGCAAGAAGACTACTGGCTTGATACCAATACAGAAAATGAGGATGAAGCTATTTTGCTCAGGCAGGCAGTTGAGACGCTTGGGGAAAAACTTCGTGAAGTGGTGATATTGAAAATATGGGGAGGCTTAACTTTTAGTCAGATCGGGGAGGCGATGACTATTTCTCCAAATACAGCCGCGTCCCGATATCGATATGCTTTGGAGCAATTAGAGCGAAAATTAGAAACTCTCAAACAAGAACGTTTAGGTTAATATGTCTGATATACAATCAATCGAAAACAAATTATCGGAGCTAATACCCTCATCCGTGAGTCAGCAAGGCTTGGATCAAATGGATATGACATTAGACCGCCTATCTCAAGAAACGGCACGCCCTGATTTGGGGGGTATTGAGTCTGGTGCGGATACTGCTGGCATTGAAATTCAGTGGCGCCGATTGGTTCAATGGCGTATTGCTGCGGTGTTGGCGATCTTGGTGGTGAGCTCGCTTTTTTTGGCAACAGTGATGGGTGTGCTCGAGGTTTCTCTGAAGACAGCTTCATCAGAGCCCATCGAACAATCTGGGCCACCCGCGAAACCCATTATAAATAGACCTGTGGTATTGAGTGCCGATTCATCACTTTCTATCAGTGACAATGAGGAGACAGCGACACTTACTTACAAAGAGGATAAGCCGTGGCTGTGTATTGAGTCTGCCGAGGGAAATAAAACATATGACGGCTTTATCAATGGGGCGGAAGGGGTCGCGAAGATGCCTGCTGCGTGGCGTGATCGTATCAATGTTGATGAGCAAGCTATTGAAATTAGTATGCACGAGGAATCTCATGAAAAATCAGCTGAAGGTCGCAAAAGATTGAGGATTCGTTATGTGCCCAATTTCAATCGTGCCTACGCCGGTAATGAGCTTGATTGATACTACACGTGGAGCTGTCACATGTGGCGAACGCTGATTGATTACTGCTAGTGCAAGAATTAGGTTGCTATTTGTCCCTCCATTTTCAATGCTGGGGCCATGCACCCAGATGTAGCGAAGCTTGTTGAAGCGGGACGTATCCCGCAACCTGTTGGCGAAAGATTATCAGAAATTTCACCGGGAAATTTCTGCACCCACAAGAATTGGGGCGCCGGAAAAGTCAAGAGCTGGGACTTGTCTCGTGCAAAGGTAGTCATTGATTTTGAAAAGCAGCCAGACCAGGAGATGGCACTTCAGTTTGCCATCCAAAAAACTGAGCCGCTTGATCCTGAGCATTTCAGCGCGCGTAAGTTGGAAAATATCGATGAACTACGAGACCTCGTTAAAAATGATCCTGCTGAATTAGTAAAACGTACGCTCGAAAGTCATGGCGGGAGTATGATGTTGGATCAATTGGATCGTGAATTGAGTGGCAGTGTCGTACCAGAAGAGGATTACAAGAAGTGGTGGGACAAAGCAAAAAAAGCAATGCGCGCAAGTCATATTTTTTCCGTGCCTAGTAAACGTACTGACCCACTCGTGTTGCGTGCCGAGTCAGCAAGCCCCGCAGAAATGCTCATTGCTGATTTTACCGATACTCGCGATCCAAAAGCAAAGGTCAAAGCACTTGAAAATATCCGTAAAAATCTTTCTGTTTTCAAAGAAGATGATGCTCCGTTAGTGACTTTAATCGAGGATATCAACAGCTTTTGTTCGAAAGGTCGTAAGCTCCACCTGACTCTGGTTCTTGAGTTTCTGGTCGCTCGAGATGAAATCATCGAGCAATTTGACAACATTGATTTGGCTGATAGCGATTTACGTCTCGCAGATGTTCTTACTACAGAAGAGGAGCGTTTGGTTGAGAATTTGAAAGGAAGGTCAGCTGCAACACAACGCAGTATTTTTCAGAGCTTTCCCGATGCATTTGGAGATGGCTGGATAGATAAGCTGTTATCTGTATTTGATGCTGTTGGCTCACGCGGTGTCACCGAAATTGCCAAATACCTTCAAGAAAGTGGAGCGGATGAAGAGTTCGAAGCTCACCTGAAGAAGGCTATTGCCAATCGAAGCCTTGGCCCTGATGCACTGATCTGGATTTGCCGTGAGCGTGAGAAATCCGCAGCAGTTGTCTTTTCTTTTGAGACTGGTAATTCCATTCTCAACCTTCTCGACCGTGATCATGTTTCTGATGGTCCTAGTAAAAGCGCGAGACTGCGCACTCTGCTGATGAATGATAAGACTCTCATCGCTGATTTACTTACAGATGCCGAAGAGGCTGAGGCCAGACAGTTTGGCCGTAAGCTATACAATAGCCCAGTATTCACCGATCTTGATCGCAAGTCATTAATGGCGCGTGTGATTAAGGCATGTCCCGCTACACAGGACCTCGTAACGGGTGAATTCGAGAAGAAGGTTGAGGGTGTCATCTCTTCGCATGAAAGCATTGAGAAGCGCAAAAAAGATCTCGACGAAGTTGTGAAGGTCAAAATCCCCGAAAATACCAAGGAAATTGCAGTCGCTAGATCTTACGGTGACCTCAGGGAAAACTTTGAATTTAAAGCAGCTAAGCAAATGCAGGCTGTTCTCATGCGCCGCAAGTCACAGCTTGAGAAAGAGTTGGTGCATGTGCAAGCAACCGACTTTAAAAATGCAGATACATCAGCTGTGAACATCGGCACGGTCGTTCATCTTGAAGACGATGCTGGTAAGGCAGTCTCTTACACGATTCTTGGCGCATGGGACTCGATCCCTGAACAAAACATTGTCTCTTACCTTTCCGATATCGGTATCACCTTGGTTGGGGCAAAACTAGGCGACCGTCTTGAGGTGCGTGATATGGAAACTGAGAAGAATCGCTTCCTTACAATCAAGAGTATTGAGCCATACCGCTAGAATTTCTAAACTATCTTTAAACAAACATTGAATATGTCAGATACGACAATTACTAACATTATCGGCCGCGAGATCATTGATTCTCGTGGAAATCCAACTGTAGAAGTAGATGTGCACCTTGCAGGCGGTGGCTTCGGCCGTGCCGCTGTGCCATCTGGTGCCTCAACGGGAGAACATGAAGCATGTGAACTTCGTGATGAAGATCCGCAGCGCTATCTCGGCAAAGGAGTGCTCAAGGCTGTGGCTAATGTCAACGAGCAGATTGCACCTGCTCTTCTCGGACAAGATGCTACAGATCAGACTTTTATTGATAAAACGATGATTCAGCTGGACGGAACGCCCAATAAGAAAAACCTTGGCGCGAATGCGATTCTTGGTGTTTCGCTTGCTACAGCTCGTGCTGCTGCAGCAGCATCTGGCTTGCCGTTGTATAAATACTTGGGGGGGCCTAATTCAAAAACTCTACCTGTACCGATGATGAATATCATCAACGGTGGCTCACATTCTGATGCTCCGATTGCATTCCAGGAGTTTATGATTCGCCCAGTAGGCGCCCCAAGCTTTAAGGAGGCTATCCGTATGGGGGCTGAGGTCTTCCATCATTTGAAGAAAGTCCTGCATGATCGTGGTCTCAGCACTGCAGTGGGTGACGAAGGTGGTTTTGCCCCTACTTTTGAGGGCACTGAAGATGCATTGGACACCGTGTCACAAGCTGTTGAAAAAGCAGGATACAAGGTGGGGGAGGATATTACTTTTGCTCTGGACTGTGCCTCATCAGAATTTTTTGAGAATGGTGTGTATGATTATACCAAGTTCGAGGGTGAGGGTGGAGCCAAACGCAACTCAGAGGAGCAAGCGGCTTATCTGGCCGAGCTTTGTGAGAAGTATCCGATCGACTCCATTGAGGATGGATGCGACGAAAATGACTGGGAAGGTTGGAAGGTCCTTACTGATAAGATTGGAGATAAGGTCCAACTTGTCGGTGATGACCTGTTTGTCACCAATGTTGATTTCTTGCAGAAGGGTATCGATCTTGGTGTAGCCAATTCTATTCTTATCAAAGTGAATCAAATTGGAACGCTCACTGAGACTCTCGATGCCATTGAGCTTGGTAAAGTGAACGGCTATAATTCTGTTATTTCTCACCGTTCTGGTGAAACTGAAGACAGCACAATCGCACACATTGCAGTCGCTACCAATGCAGGTCAAATTAAGACAGGTTCTATGAGTCGTTCAGATCGTATAGCGAAGTATAATCAGTTGCTCCGTATCGAGGAAGCGCTTTGCGAAGAAGCCATATATGGTTGCTAGCCTCTATCGTTAGTCAGTTTATTCGGCACTTATATCTCAGACCTCTGCTCTCACGGGCAGAGGTCTTTTGCTTGGTATTAAAATAAAGTAAAATCGGGATGGCTGACCTCATGCTCAGAACCCGATCATGGCCACGATCTCATCACGGGTGTAGATTGAGAGATCATCGGCTGCCGCACTCAGACTTTCCTCGATAATGAGCTGGTTGAGTGTGGTTGTGTCGAAGTTTTCAATCCCTTGTTCGCTATCTAGAGCTGAAGTGTGAGCAGGATTCGTTGAGTCACCGCGAGGCCACATCATAATGATTGTAATAACCAGCAGGCCTAAGCATGTAGTTACACTTATAGATCGGGGTGCGAGCAGAGCCTTGAAGCGACTGAGGAGAGATGGGGAGGCTGAAGATTGAAGTCTCGCCTCTCTGACAGTATTGCGAACAAAAAAATCACTAGGATCTTTGTTTGATGCATTTTCTAGTAGCTGCCATAAAGAATCTTGGCGCTCATCTTGAGGAGTGTTGTGCTTTTTATGATCTGATGACATGGTCGGTATTATAACGTGTAAACCCCAAGAATAGCAATTGGTTGCAAGATTTTCATTCTAATATTAGACACCACGTTTACTGCCCCAGAGCTGAATGTGAAGACGGTCACTGAAGCGCAGCCCTTGGTCACGGCATACTTCAGCAAGCCAAATACGACGATTCTCAAGTGTTGCATCGTTCCTGCCCTCAGGCATCAGCATGACGCGATTACGGGGTAATTCGTGGGTGATGATCATCTGGTTAACTTCAGCCAGATCGGCATCCGATGAGATGACGAATTTAAACCAAGCTTTTTCAGACTGTGCAAAAAATGCCAAAGCCTGATCGTTGATACGCAGCTTGAGCATATTGCCTGAATTGGCCAGTTTAGGTGACACATTGTACTGCTGAATCAATG
>JBNABE010000098.1:0-7807 GCA_049631945.1 Akkermansiaceae bacterium | reverse complement strand
TCACTGTGTGAGGTAAGATAAATGATCGTACATTATTGCTTCGGTAATAAGGACAGAATCCGGCTTACAGGGGAGCGGCACTTTATCTTAAAGGTAATCTGTCTTGCTTCACCCCTAAAAGGCGCGGCTCACACCGATTAAAACAATCGTTTGAATACGGGTTAATATGATATTGTCAGCTTGTTCATTTTAGGTTAGAATTATTTGCATGAGGGGCGCTTAAGCGTCCCTTCGCATTTTAGCAGTTCATCACAGGCTGATATATGACATCTAAGATTAGCTAGTTTATATTCTCATCCTGATGCTAGGTCCTCTTTCTATTTATATCCAAACTATTTTTTATGGGTTTTATTGATGCTATCAAGCGATGGCGCCTCGCAAACAGGGGCATGTCATCTGGTAAAAAGCGCCGTACTTCCACGACAAGCGAAAACGCTGTGGTTGGCTCAATGCAGCGGAGTGTATGGATGAAATTGCTGATCTATCCAGCTTTCACGGCTTTTATTTGCGTCGTTGTTGCCTTCTACAGGTCTGATCACACGCTATTTCATGATAGCGGTTTGCGCAGGGGGATGCTGTGTATTATTGTCGCGGCTGGTTTAATCCTCATTTACCACACACGACATGCGCTTAATTACGCCAACGAGAAAGTATTGCTCGTGTTTGGTGGTATTGCTTTCCACTTATTATTGGTGAGAATAGCAGTACACATTATTGATGTGAATGCTTGGTCCTCTGATTATAGGATTTTGCTACCTCCTTTGGCTTTTGCGCCGATGATTGCATCGGTTCTTTGTGGTCGACATGCGGGTATTTTTTCTGCTCTGAGTGTCAGCTTGTTTGGGGCTTTGCTTGTGCCTGCAGCTGATATTTTTTGTTTTCTTGTAACCAGCCTAATCTCTGGGGTTATGGCGGTCGTTTTGACACGTTCAGTTAGGAGGCGAGGGAGTGTGTTGAGGGCTGGATTCTATGTGGGGCTGACCACTTTTGTTTTAGCTCTGGTATTCAATAAGATTGATTTTTCCGACCTCATGCTTGGCGACAACTGGTCTGTTTTAGCGGGCAAGACTTTGTTGCCAGTGTCGATTGGCTTGTTGACTGGAATGCTGGTTAGTGGGTTGTTACCCGCTTTGGAAAGTTTGTTTTTTATCACGACGAATATTAGCTGGCTTGAGCTAAGTGACCTCAATCATAAGTTGCTGAGAAAGCTGCAGCTAGAGGCACCCGGTACTTATCATCATAGCATGGTGGTGGCGACACTGGCGGAGTCAGCTGCTGAGGATGTCGGAGCCAATGCAGCGATGTGTCGTGTTTGTTCTTATTTTCATGATATTGGCAAACTTAGTAAACCTGAATACTTTATTGAAAACCAAGGGGATCGAAATCCCCACGACACGCTTACACCCACTATGAGCGCGATTGTCATTATTGCGCACGTAAAAGATGGTGTAGATATGGCGATTAAACATAAGCTTAATCCAAAGATTATTGATGTTATTCGTGAGCATCATGGGGATTCTTTGGTGCAGTATTTTTATCACAAAGCAACCGAGCAACGTGATGATATGGCTGAAAAGGTGAAGGAGGGCCTGGAAAATAAAGAAGATATTCCCGAGGTTGATCGCAAAAATTTCAGTTATCCTGGTCCGTGTCCTAGTAGTCGTGAAAGTGCTATTATTAGTCTTGCTGATGCGGTGGAGAGTGCTTCAAGAAGTTTGAAGAAGCCAACGCCAGAGAAAATACGCATTTTGGTAAACGAGATTGTTATGTCGCGTGTGGCAGATGGGCAGTTGGATTCGTGTGATCTCTCGATGAGGGATCTCAAAGAAATATCCAAAAGCTTTGCGTCAACTATTCGGAGTATGATGCACTCACGAATCAATTATCCAAAAGAAGACGGAGCTGCTAAAAAAGCAAAGAAATCAGAGGCTTACGCTCAAAAGAAGGGCGAAAAAAGGGCTGTAACCGATGGGGCTAAGGCTTGATCTAATTTGATATCGAGTTTTCATGCTGGAGCTGAACGTCTACGACCATCAAGAAGTGATCTGCCTCTCTGCTGGTCTGCGTAGGCGTTTGCAACTTGCTGGCCGGAGCGCGGTGAAGAAAGTGCTCAAGATTGCTAGGCCTGAATCTAATCTAAGGAAGATCGACGAGGTGGAAGTTAACTTTGTCGATGATGATACGATTGCTGACCTACATCTTCAATTTATGCAGATTCCAGGGCCGACTGATGTGATTACCTTCGCCCATGGTGAACTCCATATCAGTGTAGAGACTGCTCAATCTCAAGCGCGTGATTATGCGAATGATTTTGAGCGCGAACTCATGCTCTACATTGTGCATGGCCTGCTACATCTTGCAGGCTATGATGATGCTACTGAGCGTCAGAGTGAGATCATGGATGGTTTGCAAAGCTCTATTCTTGCAGAGGTCTGGTAGCAGAGATTCCACTCTCACTGACCAAGTAGTCCATCGCCGCATCGTGTGAGCTGTGAGGTACTGTTGCTGCGATTTGATGATTCAGAGCAATGCCTACTTTGATGCCCGAAAACTGATCAAGAGCACGATCGTAATAGCCATGGCCACGCCCAAGTCGTGATCCGTCGGTACCAAAGGCTAGACCAGGGCATAAAATCACATCAATGCTGTCCATGCCAAACTCGGGATGCAAGTCGGGTAGTGGTTCGGGAATTTGCATTGAGTCCATAACAAGTTGATTTTCGTCTGTGACATGGTGGAAGCTAAGCTGATATCCGGGCTTGCAGCGTGGGTAGAGGAGCATCTTGTCTGGTAAAAGCTGATGCAATGCTGAGAGTGATATCTCATTTTGAATCGCAGCATATATGGCGATAGTATTGGTGCTGTCTATTAGCTGCTCGGCATTGGCAAGATGACGAGTAATGCTGGCCGAGCTTGTCTCAATATATTGTTTGGAAATCGAGGCTAGATACGATCTTATTTCTGATCTCAATTCTGCCTTGTTTGTTGCGGCGCTACTCATCATGTAATGGAAGCCAATAATTCGGCGTCTGACACGTAAAAATTGTGCCAATCTGCTCTAGTATGTATCTCGACTTGATGAGCGAGCGCTTTGGTGGCAAGATCCCAATATCATGTGCTGGTCACGATACTTGCTCATTTGCATACTGGTAATGCTCTCTGTAGTAGCCTGTGCGAAAAAACGAACTATAACTAAATCGCAGGTCAGAGTCGATCCGTGGGGTAATCCGGAGCGTTTTAGTGTTGGTAAAGATGAGGCCGGAAATCCGCAGATGAAGTCTGACCTACGTAGTTCGTTTGAGGGTAAATCTAGCAATATGATTTCCAGTCAGGATTTCAGTGGTAAAGATTATACAACTCGTTCTTACGCAAAGAAAAGGTGGCAGGGTAATACTTCATTTGAGCGTAGAGGTTATCAGGGCAATACAGATGCAAACAAATACAAGATGGAGCCATGGTTTGTTCGCAAGCAGGCGTCAGCTGAGGGTGAAGCCTCAAACCTTAGTGACCGGGCGTTTGTGACAGGGGCGTATGACAAGACATCTGCGAGTGAACAAAGCGCTGATCGTATTTCACACCCAAGTGATGCAGAAACGGATGTTCGGCGGCGTGTTTTTCAACAGCCGGATATTATCGATTGGAAAGAGCAGCAAGGGCTGGGCGTCAAAGATACCAATCGAATGCTGGGTAGGTGAGAGGTAGCGTATCTTTAGAATGGGAGCTTGGGTAATTTCCCGCCTCCACCCATGCCGCCCATCATGTCACCCATGTCGTCCATGCCGCCGAGCTGTTTCATCATTTCTTTCATCTTCCCCTTGGATTTCATCATTTTGCGCATTTGGGTGAATTGCTTGATGAAACGATTCACTTCGATGATAGTATTTCCTGATCCTGCAGCAATTCTTTTGCGCCGTGTGCCCTTGATGAGCTGTGGGGTGGATCTTTCCCGCTCGGTCATTGATAAAACGATAGCTTCCATGCGTTTCATGCGATTTTCATCGAATGCATCTGAAGGAATTTGTTTCTTAATTTTACTAAACCCAGGAAGCATGCCCATCAGACCGTCAAGCGGACCAAGCTTGCGAAGCATATTCATCTGATCTAGAAAGTCATTAAAGTCAAATTTGCCCGACTGAAGTCGTTTGGCCGCATTCATAGCCTCCTCTTCGTCAATATGCTCGGCAGCTGTCTCGACCATGCTGACAACGTCGCCCATGCCGAGAATTCGGCTAGCCATGCGATCAGGGTGAAAAACATTCAGTTGGTCTAGTTTTTCTCCCTCACCAATGAATTTAATCGGTTTCCCTGTAACGGCGCGCATGGAAAGGGCGGCGCCACCACGGGCGTCACCATCGAGCTTTGTCAGGATAATGCCAGTAATGCCGATAGCCTCATCGAAGTGTTTGGCAACTGAGACAGCTTGTTGCCCGGTCGCTGAATCAGCGACTAGCAAGGTTTCGCCAGGATCGACAAATTTGTGTAGGTCTTGGAGCTCGGAGATGAGGTTTTCATCGATTTCTTGGCGCCCTGCGGTATCGAATATGAGAGTGGTGCCATTTTGAGTCTTTGCCCATTTGAGCGCCTGTTTAGCCACTTTTACGAGGTTTTTTTCTCCCGGTTCTGGTGTGAAACAGGGAACGTCAATTTGCTCTGCTAGAGTGGCCAGCTGATCAATAGCCGCTGGTCTGTATAGATCGCAGGCAATGAGCAAAGGGCGACGTCCTTCTTTTTTGAGGCGAAGGGCAAGTTTGCCTGATGTCGTAGTTTTGCCCGCGCCGTTAAGTCCACATAGCAGGATGTGAGCAGGCGGATTAAGGTTGAGTGGGGCAGCGTCACCCCCGAGTAGCTCTGTGAGCTCGTCATTGAATATTTTAACAATCTGCTCACCTGGTTTGATGGATTTGAGCACATCTACGCCCATGGATTTCTCACGAACTTTAGCAATGAAGCTCTTAGCGACGCCGAACTCTACGTCGGCTTCTAGAAGAGCGAGCCGGATTTCGCGCAGAGCATCGCTGATGTTTTTCTCTGAGATTTTGCCGACACCGCGAAGGTTTCTAAACGTTTTGTCGAGACTGTCTGATAATGATGAAAACATGATAAATGATGGTTTTGGGATTACTTAAGTTGGTATGCGGCTTCTCGATTAACAAGGAAAGTCCAAGTCATCGGTTTTTCATATTCGCTATTGTCTAGTGAGCGCCATTGGAGGCTGACATCGCAGCTGCGACTGCGTAAACGACGGTTTACTTTCCATTGGGCTATTTTGCGAGTCGGATCATATTGCACTGGAACTTTACCAAAGCCTGCTACACGCATTACAATAGACTCGGGGTCTATATTTTCTACTTTCGATAGGTCAGCTAAAATACTGGGTAGGCGAGTCGAGATGATTGAGCCGGGCTCTGGGATTACTGGGTGTAGTGTGGTCTGGATAATGGCACCGGCAGTAGCAGCGGAGGATTTAGTGGCTTTAAAGCTGGTGGCATTTCTGAAGATGTAGTCGTGGGTCCCCAAAATAATGTATCTTGGAATGGTGAAGTTTGATGTTGATCGAGTGACTTTACCGGGGATTACGGTGAATAAGCATTGGTATCCATGCTCTGCAGCCATGGGGAGCATTTCACCAGTAACGAATCCTCCTGGGTAGGCATAGGACGATATGTCTTCGCTGAATTGTTGTTGCAGTTTTTTGCGTGATTGTCCCATTTCTTGGTGCAGGTATGAGCGGAAAGATACTTCTCCTTTCGCTCGTTCTGCCTTTACGGTAGCAGGATAGGGATGCGAGATAGAGTGGCTGCCAATGCTGCAGCCGTGTTGCTGCATTTCTCTGATCATTTCAGAGGTGAGTGCATTAGAGCCTCCGTCGACGTAATTGGTGTATAGGAAAATAGTGAAAGGAAACCCCATTTCTTTGAGGATTGGAAAAGCCTCGGTGTATATCGACTTCCACCCATCATCGATGGTAATCAAGACGGATCGATCTCGTATTGTTTTCTTTCCGTTTTTCCATGCGATGAACTCCTCCATGCTGATGACTTGAAGTCCGAGATCTTTGATGGCTTGCATCTGGCGCCGAAATTTACCCGTCGTGATGAGCATTTCAGTCGCATCTTTGGTTGATGAGAAGTTGTGATAACCGAGAACGGTTACACGGACATCAGCCTGGTCAGTAGCTTTCGATGGTTGGTTTGCAGATTTTGCTTTTTGTTGTAGTGGTGCTCGCGCGACACTCTGGGCCAGAGGGAAGCTTAGGCTTTTACTGCTAATATAATCAACAGGGCCATGACCTTGCGATAAGGTGGTGGCTATGATTATAAGGGTAGCAATGCTTGTAAGCTTTGTCGTCATTGGTTGAAAATCACAAAATAGCCCAGTTCATCTGATTTGAAAGTAATCGTGCCCGTTTCGCTTTTTTTTAGTTTAGCGGGCTAGGGTAGGTGCCTTGATCGATCAACTTGGAGATGGCTTCGACAACATGAGGTTTGTCATCAGGATAAGTGACGCCGAACCACGAGCTGGTAGTTTCCAGTAAACGGCAGTCGGCCTTTTTTTGGTTAATCAAATCGTCAACGAGTGTTGGTATGTAGCACTCTGATTTGAGCTCATTACCGAATTCTTTGAGGAATCGGATGAAGTGCTCCTCGAGCTGGTCAAAAAACTCGTGATTGAAGCCCCAGAAATTCATGGATGCCAAAGCATGTTCATCAATTTCAATGCGGCTTCCGTCAAGCTGGTTACCGTATATTTTACCATCTGCTTCTCTTTTGATTTCAGTGACTTCCTCGACTTCGCTGAGCAAGCCGTTTACTTCTTTGCAAATACCGCGATTTACGTCTCCGTGATCAGATAGAGTTTTGTTAATATGATAGCCTACCATGCAGTAATGAGAGATCGATTGTTTTGAACTATTTGACTCTTTGAAATAATCTACAATACGCAGGTAGGCGTCGGCACCGTAAAAATCATCGGCATTGATGACTGCAAATGGGCCGTTTACAACATGTCTTGCTGCTCTTATGGCGTGGGTCGTACCCCAAGGTTTTTCTCGACCTTCGGGAACATGAAAGCCGTCGGGGAGGTCATCGAGCCTCTGAAATGCATATTCAACTTGGATTTTACCAGCGAAACGAGCTCCGACGCCATCTTGGAATGCTTGAGCGAAGTCTTCTCGTATAATAAAGACGACCTTTGTGAAGCCTGCCCTGATGGCGTCATAGACAGAGTAATCTAGAACGGTTTCGCCATTTGGCCCCATTGGGTCCATTTGTTTCAGGCCGCCATATCGGCTACCCATGCCGGCTGCGAGGATGAGAAGTGTTGTTTCCATAGCTTAATATGTTGTAGCATCATGACTGATGCGTTTTTTTTATGGAGGTAATGTTTGCTTATTGCAATGGTTTCTTATGAAAAGCAAAGCTTCTTTAGCAAAGAATGCTATTGCAGGGGCTGGTAGGCTGTCGCTAGGATGCAGTCACGCAGAAGCTGCCTTTCATGGTTGATTGAAAGCTGGCTGTGATGAGGATGCGTCATACTAGCTAGCTAACTAATCACCCTATCATAAATACCCCGACTTAACTGCATGGATAGCAATAGTAATAATTCCGGTCAAAACTCTCAGCGTGATCACGTGCGTCGAGTCTTCATTGCCATGCTCACAGCCCGTGTATTGGAGAATAAATTAGGAAGTCTCTACAAAGCTGGGAAGATAGTTGGCGGGGTCTATCTTGGTAAAGGGCAGGAAGCCGTAAGTGCTGCCATGGCATCATGTTTGGTGAAAGGCCGCGATGTATATGCTCCCCTCATT
>JBNABE010000097.1:0-7886 GCA_049631945.1 Akkermansiaceae bacterium | reverse complement strand
GCTCAAGGTCAACCCGCTAACGGCATGGTGCATGCTCACCCAGTTCATTGATCTACCCAAGGGTTCATGGGTGATTCAAAATGCGGCCAACTCTGGAGTGGGAAGCTGTGTCATTCAAATTGCCAAGCTACTAGGCCTACGCACCATTAATCTCGTCCGGCGCGAAGAACTCATTCAACCCCTCATCGATCTGGGTGCCGACCATGTGCTGCTTGATGACGCCTCAGCCCTTGATCAAATCCGCACCCTGACAGATGACAGCCCCCCCGCCCTCGCCCTCAATGCCGTCGGCGGAGACAGTGCCCTACGCTTGATGGATACCCTTGCCGACAAAGGCATCCATGTCACCTACGGTGCGATGAGCCGCAGAAGCCTCAAGGTTCCCAATAAATTTCTCATCTTCAAGCGCATCCAGCTGCATGGCTTCTGGGTCACCGAGTGGATCAAGGAGAATGACCCCTGCCTCGTGGCGAACACCTACCAGCAGCTGGCCCGCTGGCTCACCGAGGGCAAACTGGCACAGCCCATTGACTCCATCTATCCACTGGCAGAAATCTCTACGGCTCTCGGCCGAGCAATGGAAGACCAGCGCAATGGCAAGGTTTTGCTCAATTGTAGCTCAGGCTAAAAAAATCTGAATAAGTTTCATATCCAGTCCGTCCAACGGGGCGAACATCACAAATAACTAGGATATGAAAATCATCATCGCCACACTTGCCACCATCGTCGGGCTCCTTGCCCTCTCCCATAACGCAGAAGCTCGCTCACCCAGAGACTGCGGCACAAGTTACACCTACCGCAGCGGCTATACATCTTGTGGCTGTCCTATCTATACCAAGCGCATTATAGCAGGATACGACTGTTACCATAGACCCATCTACCGTTACTGCGGTGTGCCCATTGTGCACCGCTGCCACAGCAAGCGCAGCACCTATCGCTCAAGCTATGGCCACCACAACAATAACTATCATCACCTGAGTCGCTATCGTAGTTACTATGGCAACCGCTATACTAGTCACAGATACGGAAGTCGCTATGGCAGCAGATACGGCTTTCGGACCAACTTCGGTAACGTTCGTATTTGTCGGTGAATTTTTGTAAGCCAAAAAAGCGCCAGCATAATGATTATAGCAAACTACCATCTAACACAACGCCCTAAGAACCCTCGTGATTCTTATCGTGCTCTAGGCATTATCCTCAGCTGACTGCTTCCGGATTAAATCACGCTCCGCTTTTTTTCTGTCGCGTGCTTCACGAAAGAAACTCTGCAGCAGGGCAAGGCACTCATCCTGTAGAACTCCAGATGAAATATCACAGCGGTGGTTAAGCGGCGGGTTAGACTCGAGTAAATTAATCCAGCCCCCAGCAGCACCGCCCTTCTCGTCAGGGCAGCCAAAGACCACCCTGTCGGGACGACAATGAACGATCGCCCCAGCACACATCGGGCATGGCTCCTTGGTCACATATAAAGTGCATCCCTCCAGTCGCCAATCTCCGACAGCATCTTGGGCAGAGGTTAAGGACAGCATCTCAGCGTGCGCAGTAGCGTCCTTTAAGGTTTCTACCTGATTCCATGCACGCGCAATCACTGAGCCATCACGGACTATAACGGCTCCCACTGGCACTTCCTTAGCCTCGTAGGCCTTGCGCGCCTCACGCAGAGCCATCTGCATGAAGTAGTCATCACTTTGAAAGTCCATCATCAAGTCGTTGCTCGTATCAATCACATCACTCACGGCAGCAATCTGTCAAAAAAACTTCAAACTTCAAACTGAATACTTCACACTCTCCACCATGAGCACATGGCAACCCACAGACATCATTATTGCACCCTCTCTGCTGGCTGCTGATTTCTCTCGTATTAAAGAAGAAACCGAGCGCGCCATCAACAATGGCGGAGACTGGATTCATCTCGATGTCATGGACGGGCACTTTGTCGACAACATCTCCTTTGGCCCAGCAATCATCAAAGCCATCGATGATGTCAATGATGCCTTCCTTGATGTTCACCTGATGATTTCTAGGCCCGACCACTACTTGGATCGCTTTCTGGATGCAGGCTCAGATATGATCACAGTGCACGTCGAGGCAGAGCATGACGTTAGCTCCACCCTCAAGCGTATCAAAGATTCTGGCAGGCAGGCAGGCCTCGCTCTCAATCCCGCAACTCCCATGTCAGAGGTAGAGCCTTACCTCGGCCAAATTGACATGCTACTCTGCATGACCGTGGTCCCTGGCTTTGGCGGGCAGTCCTTCATGCATGAGGTCATGCCCAAAGTCGAGCAAGCCGCCACTTGGCGAAATGAACGCAACCTGAATTACCACATTCAAGTAGACGGAGGTATCGATCAGGAGACCGCGCCCTCAGCCACCCGAGCAGGTGCCAATGTCCTCGTGGCAGGCTCCTCAACCTTCAAGGCCGATGATATGGCCGCGGCGATACAAGCGATTCGTAGCTCCTAGCTCTTATCATCTCGATTGAGCACATTTCTTACGTGTATAACACCCATTCCGAGGTTACAGAATAAGCGTGACGACGACTGACAACATCACAAATCTCCGTACTGAGCTCGGCGCTCTCTTACGTCCTGATCAGATATCATCCATGCCAGAAATACTGGCTGAGCATTCTTCGGACAAGTGGCACGCATCCAGCCTCCCAGATGTGGTTATTTTCCCTGAATCCGCAGAGGACGTTGCCACCGTCATCAAGTATGCCTCAGCACATCACATTCCGGTCTACACTCGGGCGGCAGGGAGCGGCCACACTGGCGCCTGTGTTCCGATAGAAAAAGGCATTTTAATATCCATGATGAGGATGAACCGAATCCTCGAAATCAATCCCTCCGACGGAGTCGCCGTGGTTCAACCCGGAGTCATCACAGGAGAGCTTCAAGCCGCCGTTAGAGAACACGGCTGGTATTACCCACCGGATCCGGCATCACTGAAGGAATGCACGATTGGAGGTAACATCGCCACCAATGCCGGCGGACCTCGTTGTCTGAAATACGGCGTCACCAAGCAGTATGCCCTTGGCCTCGAAGTCGTACTCGCTTCCGGAGAAATCTTGCGCAGTGGTGGTCGCTGCCATAAAAACTCAACCGGTTTTGATCTCACCTCTCTTGTGGTAGGCTCAGAAGGCATGCTGGGCATCATTACCGAGATCACCGTTCGCCTGATCCCTCATCCACAATCGCGTGCTATGCTCGGCGCCTCCTTTGCTGACTTTGCTGCTGCTGCTGAGGCGGTCCAAGCCATCCTCGACTCAGGCACTCTGCCCTCCGCACTGGAAATCACCGACGGCTTTACCATGGCCGCAGCTCGGGATTACTTGGGAAGTGACAAACTTCCACCTGGGGATGCCTACCTGATGATTGAGATCGACGGCAATGAGGAAACCGTGGACAGAGAGCTCAAGCGCTTGCACCAGTTTCTCACTAAGATAGGTGCGCTACGTATCGACGAGGCACCCAACGAAGAGGCCTGCGAACGGATCTGGCAGCTACGCCGCGATTTTTCATACTCGCTCAAGCACACCGGCCTTACCAAGCTCAATGAGGACATCGTCGTGCCACGTTCCAAGCTCGTCGACCTCGTCAGCTTCGCTACTCAGCTACAGCAGGACACAGGCATCCCAGTCGCCTGCTTTGGCCATGCTGGTGATGGCAACATCCACACTAACCTCATGGTGGACAACTACGCCGACCCAGAAACAAAAAAGATAGCCGACACCGCCCTCGACAAGCTCTTCACCTGGGTCATCGAAAACGGTGGTGTCATTAGCGGCGAACACGGCATCGGCTTAGCTAAGAAACCCTGGATCAAGCAGGCACTTGGTGACACATCCATCGCTTTGCATCACAGTATTAAAAAGGCGCTCGACCCCAAGGGCATTCTCAACCCGGGCAAGTTTTTGGATTAGCATCTCACGACCATGGACGACCTCTTCGCACACGCCGAATCTCAGCAGTCTGATCCTGAAAAACGGGTTCTCGAGCTCAGCCAACAACTCGAGCACCACAACAAGCTCTACTATCAGGACGCAGAGCCAGAAATCTCGGATGCTGAGTATGACGCCCTGATGAATGAGCTCAAAAAGCTAGAAGCCAGCCATCCCTCGCTTGCCAAAGTAGACTCACCAACCCAGCGCGTGGGTGGAGCGCCCCTAGAGCACTTTGAGCAAATCAAGCACTTAGTTCCGATGCTCTCCATTGAGGACATCCATGAACTGAAGGATGAGGAGCTGGCTCAACTTGACGATCAAGCGGCCACCAAGGCAGAGAACCTACGTGACTGGTACAAACGCTTGTGCAAAAACCTCAGCCAGCAAAACGTAGCAGTCACCATTGAACCCAAAATTGATGGTGTTGCCGTGGCCATTGTCTACCGCAATGGTGTGCTGGATTATGCTCTGACTCGGGGAGATGGCGCTACCGGAGATGACATCACTCAGAATATCAAAACCATCAAATCCATCCCACTGCGCCTACCAGAGGGAGCTCCTGATCTCTTCGAGGTTCGTGGAGAAGTCTTCATGCCCAACCAAGCCTTTGCCAAGCTCAACGAACAGCGTGACGAGGCCGGTGAAACAGCATTTGTTAATCCCCGCAACGCCACTGCTGGGACACTCAAACAACTTGATTCGAAACTGGTTGCCGCACGTCCACTCGACTGTATTTTCCACTCCTATGGTAAAGTTGAAAACGCGCCTTACACGGCGGTCGATGAGTTCCAACAAACACTGAAAGACTATGGACTCAAGGCAAGCAAATGGTTTGAGAAGGCCAATAACGCTAATGAACTATTAGACATCATTACCAAGCTCGATAATGACCGTCACCACTTCCCCTACGCTACCGACGGCGCGGTCATCAAGGTGCGTGAGCTTGCCGATCATGAGCAGCTCGGTGCGACCTCCAAGCACCCCAAATGGGCCTGTGCCTATAAGTTTCTCCCAGAACAAAAAGAAACCTTACTGCGTGAGATCACCATTCAGGTCGGTCGCACCGGAGTATTAACTCCTGTTGCCGAGCTTGAGCCTGTGTTTGTCTCCGGTACCACCGTCTCGCGCGCCACCCTGCACAATCAAGATGAGATTGACCGCAAAGATGTCCGCATTGGTGACACGGTGATCATTGAAAAAGCCGGCGAAATCATCCCTGCCGTGGTCAAAGTCATCATCGAGAGGCGACCACCACACAGTAAGCCATTCAACCTTTTCGAATACGTTAATGGCCAGTGCCCCTCTTGCTCTGGACCAATCGAGCAGCAAGAAGGCTTTGTCGCTTGGCGCTGTACGAACTTCGCATGCCCAGCGCAAGCGGTCACTGGCATCAAACACTTTGCCTCACGCAAAGCCCTCGACATCGATGGACTGGGAACAGCGGTAGCGGAAAAGCTAGTCGACTATGGTATCGTCTCCACCACCCTCGAGCTCTTTGATCTTAAAGCTGAGTCCTTGGCAGACCTCTTACTTGATCCTGCGACGCTAGAAGGCGGAAAGAGCAAGCCACGTCGCCTCGGCGAGAAAAAAGCAGCTCTTATTGTTGAATCACTCGACCAGTCAAAAGACGCTCCGCTTTCGAGGTGGATTTATGCCATGGGCATTCCCCAAATTGGAGAATCCGCAGCACGTGAGATTGGGCGTCTTCACCGAGACCTCTCTGAAGTAGCATGCTCTAAAATCCTCCAAGATCTCGCGGAACTTCCCGACTACAAGGAACTCTCGGTTTCTAAACGCAAAAAAGAAAACCACCCCCGTCTTGCTCAGTATCACATTGAGTCAGAGCTCGGCCCGGTAGCTGCCCAGCACATCGTCGCTTTCTTCAAAAGCTTAGCAGGACAACATGTGTTGGAGAAATTATTAGCTCTCGGTATCAATCCGCAGTCAGACAATTACGATCCAGAAAAATCTGCTCTTCAGTCATCAGATTCAGCTATTGCAGGTAAGACATTCGTTATTACCGGAACACTCAGCAAACCACGCCCCGATTTTAAAAAGCTGATTGAAGCTAATGGAGGTAAAGTATCAGGCTCAGTGTCTGCCAAAACCGATTATCTGCTGGCAGGTGAAAAAGCTGGATCGAAACGCAGCAAGGCAGAATCCCTAGGCATTACTGTCCTTGATGAGCAGAGCTTTGCCTCCTTACTCCCCTGAGCTCGAGCTTCTCAAAAATTCCCCCCACTAAGTTTTTGCCAAGTGCAATGCGTATGGCATACTGCCGACATGACAGGACTTGCCAGTAGCCTAATGAACCAATTTGCCCGCTTGCTGGCACCGGCTCTCATCCTGCTGAGCCTAATCACAATGATGTTTCTCGCAAGCTGCGGTAGTGGCGGCGGTGGTGGCTACGTTAATGAAAACCGGACCCTGCGTGGCTACAACCCGGGTGTCGGACCTTTTGATAACCAGGGAAACTATGTCGAGCGTTGGGCAAACGACAAAAGCAAGGGTAATTGGTGGCGTAAAAGCATCGTCCATGAGCCTGTGGCACCCACCGCACCCAGCAAACCTGCTGTTGTGGCGGCAATGCCCAAGCCGACACCAACGCCTAAACCGTCAGCAAGTACCTCTAGCTTCAAGCCCAAACCGAGTACCCCCGCTCCTGCGGCATCGGCAGCTACTGCAACCGCTAAACCCACAGTTGCCATCACGGCAAAGCCGAAAAGCAAGCCACCCATCCGCCATGTTATCAAAAAAGGCGACACTCTCTGGGGGCTCTCTCGCAAATATGGCACCACAGTTACCGCCATTCAGCGTGCCAATGGGCTCAAGGGCTCAAACCTGAGAATTGGGCGCACCCTGCTAATTCCTAGATACTAATCAAGGTTTAGTAAGCTGACTCATGCCATAAATCAAAGCATGATCAGGCAATAAAAAATAACAGAGTCACCGCATTGGCAGTTTACATAGATCTCTCGGCGCTTCGCCCAGCAGAAACTAACACCACATGCGTATTGCCCAAGCCTTACTTCGGGGGCTTCTTAATTGAGACGCAGTGAAAATTGCTCCCTACCAGTCATAGAAATCAGAAGGTCAAATATATCGCCTCATTCAAAAAAGCTCCTGCTTTGACCCTAAATTTTGGGGATGCAATATTACTTTATTGCAAATGGTGGTAAATGATAAGCTGAACATGTAAGTATATGAGTCTTCACGCACAACTATCTCCCGAAGCACAAGCGCGTCTGAAGGCTCAGCAACGTATCTCCACGCTTACCAGTATTATCGTTGCCATACTCAGTGTAGCATTAATAGGCACCCTTCTTCTCCTGCTACTGTTGCCAAGCGTAGAGACTTTTACGCCAGAAATCGTCTCTTATCATTCACCTTCGGAAGAAGACAATAAGGTGCAAAAACGTCAAATAACACGTGCCGTCGAGCGCAAACCATCGGCGCCCTCTTCCTCCATGGCCAGAGTCATTGCCGCCAACACCCAGTCCAACGTGGCTGTTCCGATACCAGAAATCAATGTTACAGAGCCTTCCACAGAATTCGGTGATGGTAACGATTTTGGAGATGGCTGGGGTGAAGACGACATGGGCACCGGAGCCAGCACCACCTTCTTTGGCCAGGAAGTCAAAGGAGACCGGATCCTTTATGTGATCGATTATTCAGGTTCCATGAGGGGACAACGTGAAGATCTCATGCGCGCTGAGTTGAAAAAATCGGTGATGCAATTGAACGGAGACAAACAATACCAAATGATCTTTTTTGCGGGACCCGCCTGGGTGGCTTCTGAGAAATCACCATCTGGGAAAAAGATGTTCAACGGCAAGACGTTCACCTATACAGCCCAAGACGGTGTTACCTATAAATGGGAAACCAAAAACGGAATCCATGATTGGTCTCCCATCGGTGAACGCCACAAGCCCACCTGGCTTGA
>JBNABE010000096.1:0-7894 GCA_049631945.1 Akkermansiaceae bacterium | reverse complement strand
TGGAGAAGACAATGCGCTTCGCTATTCGTGAGGGTGGACGCACCGTTGGTGCCGGCCGTGTAGCCGACATCCTCGACTAAGTTTATGCTTAGGTCTTGGTAGTTAGCCCACCCCGGGTAGCTACCAGTAAGGCTGGTTTTTAGGGGCATCTCGGCCATCTTGCCGGGGTGCCCCTCAGTCGCCTAAAGACAAGGCATCAGGAACAAAGCGAATACACATAAAAGGGCAGTAGTTCAATTGGTAGAGCGTCGGTTTCCAAAACCGAAAGTTGCAGGTTCGAGTCCTGTCTGCCCTGCCAGCTTTTTTCATCAACAACCGAGACCTCCAAAAAATTCAATTACCCCTCAACCATCCGATTAGCATGTTCAGAAAAAGCGCAACCTTTATCCACGAAGTCAAAGCCGAACTACGCAAGGCTTCTTGGCCGTGGGAGAGCGACCCGAAAGTCAAAGGGTTCCAAAAATACAAGGAGCTCGTAGATTCTACGATCGTAGTTCTCGTTGCGATGATTCTCCTTGCAGGTTTCGTCTCACTTTTTGACGTCGTAGCCACTAAGGTTATCGGATTATTGACAAGCTTAGGCCAGTAGTTCGTCCCAAGAGCATCGTGCTCACCACTAAACAATTTCAATTACACTTTTACACCCATCAGCCATGCCAACAATTCCAGAAGCAAGTAAGCAATGGTACGTCGTCCACGTTCTCTCTGGCCAAGAGCAGAAAGTTCGTGATCGTATTCAACGCCAAGTTGAAGCTGAGGAGATGGGTGACCTCGTCTACAATGTCCTCGTTCCGCAGGAGCGGGTCGAGGAGAACCGCAAGGGTAAAAAGATTGAGACCAAACGTAAGTTTTTCCCCGGCTACATCATCGTCAACATGATGCTCTTTGATGATGAACAGAACCTCGTAGACAAGACGTGGTATTTCATTAAGGAAATGGACGGGGTCATCGGATTTGCCGGAACCAAGGACAAGCCTATCCCTATGCGTCAGCGTGAGGTGGAGGGCATGCTTGGCCAAATCAAGGAACGTGAAGAGAGCGTTCGTCCAGCCATCACCTTTGAGACCGGTGATACGGTCAAAGTCGGGGATGGTCCATTCGAAGGCCAAAATGGTGTTATCGAAGAAATTGACCACGAAACTGGTAAGCTTCTCGTCTCGGTTACTATTTTCGGTCGTGCCACACCGGTTGAGCTCGAAGCTTGGCAGGTTGAAAATGCCTAAACATCCTCTCCTCACAACTCTCAGACTCACAGTTTTTATCTACACCAATCAACCAATAACCATTACTCAACACCACCATGGCCAAGGAAGTTAAACAAATTCTCAAGCTGCAAATTCAAGCAGGACAAGCTAACCCATCACCACCCGTAGGCCCCGCGCTTGGACAGGCTGGCGTAAATATCATGCAGTTCTGTAAGGACTTTAACGCAGCTACTCAAAAGCAAGCCGGAGATCTTCTACCGACCGTCATCACCGTATTCAACGATGCATCCTTCACTTTTGTTACGAAGCAGCCACCAGCAGCTGTGCTACTCAAAAAGGCCGCCAAAATCGCATCTGGATCAGGTGAGCCAAACAAAGAATCATGTGGCAGCATCACAAAAGCACAACTCATGGATGTAGTAAGTGCTAAAATTGCTGATCTCAATACCGATGATCCAGAGCAGGCAGCCAAGATCCTAGCAGGTACAGCCCGTCAGATGGGTCTCGAGATCAAAGGTATGTAAATCACCACATCCCCAGATATAAATTTCGATAAGAAAAACAAAACAGCAGGAGGAACAAGTCGCCAATTATCAGCGAGGAGCTCCGTCAGCACTGCAAACAATACAATGAGCAAAAGAAGCAAGCGCTACCAGCAGGCGGCCGAGCTTGTCGAAGAAGACAAGCAGTATGGCCTTGAAGAAGCGGTGGGACTCGTCAAGAAGTTCCCCGCACCTAAGTTTGACCCTACCGTCACGCTATCATTTAAACTGGGCATTGACCCTCGTAAAAGCGACCAGATGGTTCGCGGATCAGTGGCACTGCCACACGGCACAGGTAAAAGCGTGCGCGTTGTTGTCTTTGCCTCTGGTGATGCCGCCAAGGCTGCTGAGGCAGCAGGTGCGGATGAAGTCGGTATGGCAGACCTCATTAAGAAAGTTCAAGAAGGATACACCGACTTTGATGCAGCCATCGCAACGCCCGATGCCATGTTGGAAGTTCGCAAGATTGCACGTGTTCTCGGGCCTCGTGGTTTGATGCCCAATCCAAAGACAGGCACCGTAACGGAGGATACTGCTACTGCAGTGAATGCTGTAAAAGCTGGTCGCATTGACTACAAGCTCGACAAGAACGGTAACGTTTCTGCTGCGATCGGTAAGGCATCTTTTAGTGAAGATCAGCTCACTGCCAACACAACTGCCCTCTTAGAGAGTGTTATCAAAGCCAAGCCAGCAAGTGCCAAAGGTAACTACATTGAAAATGTTACCATCAGCGCGAGTATGTGCCCAGGTGTTGCACTTGAGTCATCCCTTTACACAATCAATTAATCATTACCAAGGAGAGATAAGACCATGAATCCTGATAAGAAATACATCATCGATGAGCTCTTTGAGCGCGTCAACTCATCCCCCTTTGTCTTGGTGGTTGATTACACCGGCATGACTGTGCCTGAGTTCAACGAGCTGCGCACGCGTCTCACGGAAAACGGTTCCGAGTGCCACGTTGCAAAGAACACCTACATGCGCAAAGCAATTGCTAACGCTGAGCTGCCTGATATCAGTGAGCACTTGCTTGGGCAAACTGCATTTGTCACTGGCGAATCAGATGTCTGTGGTGCAGCCAAGACGATCAAGAACTTCGTTAAGGAGTTTAAAAAGCCTGAATTGAAAACTGGTATCCTCGATGGTGACATCCTCGATGCAGCGCAAATTGAGGCTCTTGCCGACCTGCCTTCACGTGAGGTGCTGCTTGCAACACTTCTGGGCACTATCAACGCACCTGCTTCCAAGCTGGTTCGTACCCTCAACGAGCCCGCAGCATCGCTGGCACGTGTCATTCAAGCAAAGCAAGAAGGCTAATAACAATCTGAACGGATGGTGAATCCCTCTCCAGGGAAGCGCCTGATAACAAAAAAAGGTTCCCACGTCGGATCTTAGGCATAAGAGCTGAAATGTCCGGAAGCTCCGGGCGCGACGTAACCAACAAAGGAGAAAAACAAAATGGCTGACTTAACAAAAATAGCTGAAGAACTGGGCAAACTCACCGTGCTTGAAGCCGCTGAGCTTGTGAAATCCCTCGAAGAAGAGTGGGGCGTATCCGCCGCTGCTCCTGCTGCTGTAGCAGTTGCCGCCGGTGGTGGTGATGCTGGAGCTGCTGCCGAGGAAAAAACTGAATTCGACGTCGTGCTCGCTGAAGCCGGTGGCAACAAGATCGCTGTCATTAAGGCAGTGCGCGAAGTTGCTAGCGGACTTGGTCTTGCTGATGCCAAGAAACTTGTCGAGAGCGCTCCCGTTCCCGTCCTCGAGGCAGCTTCCAAGGAAGACGCAGATGCGGCTAAGGCAAAGCTTGAAGAAGCTGGTGCCAAGATCGAACTCAAGTAATCAATACTTGAGCCTCAGTAGGACATTCCAGTTCTACACAAATACAGACTTTCTTTGTGTGCGGTGCCTCTGGCCCACCATGGTATATGCGCCGCACACAAGTCAGTCATACCAACCATCAAGAAACTTCGGTTTCTTTTAAATTACATCACAATCACCAAGGGAGACGTTCCTTGGTAATGAATCAATCCCAACTCAAATCGAGACGACTATTGTAAGCATCATCGCCCGGACTGTTAGCAGTGCGGGCAAATCTGCCTACAGCAAGAAGCTGAAAAATACGCCACACGACAGCGAACTTTTCAGAATGAATGCAATCATCTTGATTGAAGTTAACAGCCCAAAAAGCACCCAGCACTAAGCTTACTAAAGCTCATACCCACTTATTATTATGGCAGAACGACGCTACTACGGAACAATTGATGAGGTCATCGAACCACCAAACTTGATCGAGGTTCAAAGCAAATCCTATGAGGATTTCCTCCAGAGAGATATAGCCGCATCACAGCGTGATGATTCAGGTCTTCAGGCAGTATTCCGCGAGATTTTCCCTATCAAAAGTTATGACGAGGCCATTACTTTAGAATTTATTGCATACGACATCGAGGAGCCCAAAGCTACTGCTCTTGAGGCACTCCAAACGGGGGAGACTTTCAGCGCTGGTCTCTACGTAACTTTCAAGCTTAAGGACGAAAGTGGCACCAAGAAAGAGCGCGTCTACATGGGTGAAATGCCAATGATGACTCGTCGTGGTACTTTTGTAATCAACGGAGCAGAGCGTGTGATTGTATCGCAGCTTCATCGTTCCCCCGGCATTTGTTTTGAGACATCGACTCACCTCAATGGTAAAACTCTCAACTCTTTCCGCATTATTCCAGACCGTGGTTCATGGCTGGAAACTCAATTCGACACCAATGATCTGCTCTACGTCTACCTCGACAGACGTCGTCGCCGTCGTAAGTTCCTCGCTACTACATTCCTTCGTGCCATGGGTTGGCCTACGGATCGTGACCTCTGTGAGCACTTCTACAATATTGAGAAGCTTGATCTGAAGAAGATCATCAAAGCCAACGATGAGGAAGAGCTCGCTCAGAAAGTGACCTTCGAGGACATTCTTGATGATGAAGTCGTCATCGTTAAGGCCTATGAGCCAATGACGATCGGTAACGTCAATCAGCTTATCGAGCTTGGATACAAAACGGTCGACGTTATCGACGCCCGTGAAGACGAAATTCTACTTAAATCGCTCAAGAAAGACCCTGCGCATGACGAGGAGTCTGCTCTGAAAGACATCTATCGTAAGCTTCGCCCAGGTGACCCACCAACGGTCACTAACGCCAAAGCTCTGCTGGAGCGTCTTTTCTTTGATGAGAAGCGTTATGATTTGACTCGTGTAGGACGCTACAAAATCAACCAAAAGCTCAAGCTAGATGTTGACCCTAAGGCTCGCATCATGGTTCCTGATGACTTCTTGGGTGCTGTTAAATACCTTCTTCGCCTGAAGAAAGGTGAGGGCATGCTTGATGATATTGATCACCTTGGTTCGCGTCGTGTGCGTGCTGTCGGTGAATTGCTCGGCAACCAATGCCGTGTTGGACTTGCTCGCACAGAGCGTCTGGTCAAAGAGCGGATGACCCTTTTTGATGTCAACCTTGAGGGTATGACTCCACAAAAGCTCATCAACCCGAAGGCACTCAGTGCTGTCATCCGTGATTTCTTTGGTCGTTCTCAGCTTTCTCAGTTCATGGATCAGACCAACCCTCTTGCTGAGTTGACGCACAAGCGTCGTTTGTCAGCACTTGGACCTGGTGGACTTAATCGTGATCGTGCAGGCTTCGAAGTGCGTGACGTTCACACCTCCCACTACGGACGTATCTGCCCGATTGAGACCCCTGAAGGTCCCAACATTGGATTGATCAACTCACTTTGCACCTATGCTCGTATCAACGAATTCGGATTCATTGAGACGCCATACCGTTTGGTTAAGAATGGCAAAGTCACTAACCAGATTGAGTATGTGACTGCCGATCAGGAGGAAGAGTTCCTCATTGCTCAGGCAAACAACCCCATCGACAAAAAAGGTAATTTCCTAACTGAGAAAATCACAGCTCGTGAGAGTGGAGAATTTATCGAAGTAGATCCGAAGACGGTTCAATACATGGATGTGTCTCCCAAGCAGCTTGTATCTGTTGCTGCGGGTATTATTCCATTCCTTGAGCACGATGATGCTAACCGTGCGCTGATGGGCGCAAACATGCAACGTCAGGGCGTTCCTTTGCTTATTTCTGACGCTCCACTTGTTGGAACTGGGCTTGAAGCTAAAGCGGCTGAGGACTCACGCGCTGTTATTGTTGCCGAGGCCGATGGAGTCGTCGCTGCAGCTACTGCTGAAGTAATTATCACCACTAAAGACGGTGAGCTCCCTGTTTCAGACGAGAAGTTCCTTAGTGACATGACTGCAGTGAAGAGTAATCCTGCTAAAGGTATCTTTGCTTACCCATTGCGCAAATTTATGCGCTCTAACGCAGGCACCTGTCTCAACCAGAAGCCCATCTGCAACCGTGGAGATAAGATCAAGGTTGGTGACGTGCTGGCAGACGGTCCTAACACTGAAGGTGGTGAGCTAGCTCTTGGACGTAACATCCTGGTGGCGTTCATGCCCTGGAATGGATACAACTTTGAGGATGCCATTGTAATCTCTGAGAAGGTGGTTAAAGAGGACATCTACACCTCGATTCACATTTCAGAGTTTGAATGTGCTGCTCGTGATACAAAGCTTGGGCCCGAAGAGATCACTCGTGACATTCCCAACGTTGGAGACGAGGCTCTCAAAAATCTCGACCACGATGGTATCATTCGCGTCGGAGCAGAAGTGAAGCCCGGAGACATTCTCGTCGGTAAAATCACGCCTAAGAGTGAGACAGAGCTGGCACCTGAAGAGCGCTTGCTACGCGCCATCTTTGGTGAGAAGGCTGCTGATGTTAAGGATACATCGCTCCGCGTTCCATCAGGTTGCACTGGTATCGTTCAGGATATCAGGGTTGTTACTCATGGCCTCGCTCGCAAGCGCGAGAATGAGCTGGATCCAGTAAAGCTCAAGAAGCAGGTCAAGAAGATCAACGATGATTACAAGAAAAAGAAGGATCAGCTCACTGAACAGCTGACAGAGAAGCTCTCTGATATTCTTCTCGGTGAGAAAATCCCTCTCGATGTTGTGAATGCTCAGACTGGTGAAATCATCATTCCAGCAAATCGCAAGATTACGAAGACATTACTTCGTAAGCTGGCGTCTATTTACGATCACATTGAGATTGATCCATCACCAATTCGTAACAAGATTCTCGAGATCATTGCGACTTTCGAAAGCCGCTTTGGCGAGCTTGACACAGATCGTGAGCGTCGCCTCGACCAGCTCGAGAGCGGCGAGGAAATTGACCCAGGTGCTATCAAGGAGGTTAAAGTCTTTGTCGCAGCTAAGCGCAAGCTTAGTGTTGGTGACAAGATGGCTGGTCGCCACGGTAACAAAGGAGTTGTTGCAACGATCGTGCCCGAAGAAGACATGCCATACCTCAGTGATGGAACTCCAGTGGAGATTTGCCTGAACCCACTCGGTGTGCCATCTCGTATGAATGTTGGGCAGGTTCTCGAAACTCACCTTGGAGTTGCTGCAAAAGCCCTAGGCTTCACGGTAGCTACTCCAATTTTCGATGGTATTCCTGAGTCTGAAATTTGGAAGTTTATGAGCGAAGCCAAGAAGGTCGACGGATTTACTTGGATCGGTGACGGTAAAGACGGCACTACCGCTGGTAAGTCGACTCTCTACGATGGCCGCACTGGTGAAGCATTCCAAAACCCAGTCGTGGTTGGTATGATATACATGCTCAAGTTGGGACACCTTGTTGCCGATAAGATTCACGCACGTGCCGTTGGTCCATACAGTCTCGTCACCCAGCAACCTCTGGGTGGTAAGGCGCAATACGGTGGTCAGCGATTCGGTGAGATGGAGGTCTGGGCACTAGAAGCTTACGGTGCCGCATACACTCTCCAAGAAATTCTTACGGTGAAGTCTGACGATGTTCAGGGCCGCACGAGGATCTACGAAGCCATTGTCAAAGGGGATAACAACCTTGAGGCAGGGACGCCGGAGTCCTTCAACGTGCTGATGAAGGAAATGCAGTCTCTATGTTTGGATGTCCGACCGGGAAGCGGTGGGCAGCCAAAACAGGGTGGATCGGAATTCTCACTCGATGACCTCACACTCTAACCGCAGATAAAACAACACAACCTAACTAATTAACCTAATACTTA
>JBNABE010000095.1:0-7927 GCA_049631945.1 Akkermansiaceae bacterium | reverse complement strand
TGACGCGCGTGCAATCGTAAAGATAGGCGTGAAAAGATCCGTCGGTATACCGAGTGAGTAGTAAACGGTGGCAGAGTAAAAATCTACGTTTGCATTCAAGCCCTTACGCTCGTGCATGATCTCAGCGATGCGGTTCGACATATTGATCCACTTGGGCTCGCCAAGCTCATTGGTCAGCTCAAGAGCCATCTTCTTGAGATGCGGCGCGCGCGGGTCAAGCACCTTGTAGACACGATGGCCGATACCCATGATTTTCTTTTTGTTAGCGAGGCAGTCCTCAACATAGGCATCCACCTTATCTTCACTGCCAATCTTCTCGAGCATATGAATCACGCCCTCATTGGCTCCGCCGTGAAGCGGCCCTTTGAGCGTGCCAATCGCCGACGTCATGCCAGAATAGATGTCACTCAGCGTGGCGACCGTCACACGTGCAGAGAAGGTTGAAGCATTCATACCATGATCAGCGTGAAGAGTGTAAGCTATATCTAGAGTCTTAGCCGCCGCCTCTGAGGGCTCCTCACCATTAATTAGGTAAAGGAAGTGTGCGGCACTACAAAGATCCGTGCGTACAGGGGGTAAATCTAGGCCGTTGCGAGCACGATGAAAGTAAGCAATGATAACTGGAATGCGAGCGATGATCGAAATCGCAGCCTCGTAAAGTGCCTCATGATCGGGCTCCCCAATTTTGGCCCGTTTGTCATAGAGACCCAACATAGAAACGCCCGTGCGCACAATGTCCATAGGGCTCGCGTCTTGAGGTGCTGACTTAATGAAATCAATCACCTGCGGTGGCAACTCACGATTTTGATGTAGCTTGGCCCTGAAGTTTTGCAACTCTTGGGAGTTGGGCAGACGCCCCTTGAGTAATAGATAGGTGACTTCACCAAAGGAGCAGTTCTCTACTAGGTCATCGATATCGTATCCCAGATACGACAGTTCCCCCTTTAGTCCCTCTACATTGCTAAGGGCTGACTCGTTGGCGATAACTCCTTCGAGTCCTTTTGCATAGTCACTCATAATTATTGATGATTCCTAGTTAATTTTTTATTATTTTAGGCCACGTATTTATTCGAACAACCTATACAGCATAAGTCATGCCTCAGCAGGACAACTTGAAAATCTGCTCTGGCTTGCGATAAAATAATATCGCACAAACCACGAACGGAGTGGAGGTAAGCGGTAAATCATAGGGGATGCAAGAATGAATCGTTTTGGATATGTGAGATTTTTTGAGGTTTTTGTGATTCCATGATTGGTATTTTATTTCTCCTGACTAAATTTCGCGTGTGCAGACGATTCTTGCCATTGAAACCAGCGTGCCCGAGGCAAGTATAGCTCTCTGGTCACATGGCAAGTGGATCTATGAGGCTGAATTTGTCAGTGACCGTAACCATAACTCGATGGTTTTCGAGCCATTGGCCGAGGCTTTAACTTCGCTGGGTGAACAAGCTTTATCATGCGTCATCGTCGGTAGCGGGCCCGGAAGCTATAGTGGCACGCGTGTTGGCATTGCCGCCGCTCAAGGAATCGCTATCGCAAATGCCTGCCCAGTGGCAGCTTTGAGCTCCATCGCTGCTACAACGGTGGCCAGATCAGAGGCAGCGATGATGGCCAAAGCTGGTGCTGCAGCGATTGGTGATGCCCGCAGAGGCCTTTACTATATTTCTCCAATAACTGCCTCAGGCGAAGCCGCAGCGCCAGAACTCATGGACGCAGCAGCTCTGAGACAGCGGCTTACCGCGCAGCCAGATCAAGTCCTCTTCACGCTCGATGATCCGGTCAAGCTCGAGCTTGAGGCAGAACACCTGCAACGCGTTACGGCCACTAAGCCATGTGCTCGCTTGCTTATTGATGTGTGGCTACAACTCGATGATACGAGGCGTGAACAGTTGTATGCAACGCCTCTTTCCCCGAGCTATTTGCGCGCGCCTTTCACCTCCAAAGCAAAGCAAGGTCACCCTCTATTGCGCAGAGGATAATATGTGCGTTTCAACTTGACGCAATCACCGGTAACAAGTCTGATCCCAGCATACTAATTCGTATTTATTTACACATGATCCAATATCTTATTTCCCGTGCCCCGCAACAGCTTCTCGCGCTTGCGGGTTTTGTTTTAATGACCGCCAGCGCACAAACCGCTCTTGGCCAAGATTTCGAAGGCAAAACGATCAACTCCGTCAGTGTTCGTTACAACGGTGCCAATACTGTGGACGAAGGTCGCATTCGTGGGTTTATGTCAGCACGTGCAGGTCAAAGCTACAGCTCGGCACGCCTAGACGAGGACGTTCGCTCTCTTTATGAAAGTGGCTTAGTTGACGACATACGCTTTTTTGCCGAAGCTGCCGGTGCTGGCGTCAACGTCATCGCAGAGGTCAAGACTCGTCCCAATATTGTCTCGGTAGGCTTCGTCGGTAATAATAAGTTTAGTGATCGTAAACTTGCTGACATCGTTGATCTCGAAGCTGGAGGTCTAATGAGTGATGAGAATATACTGACCGCGCGACGCAACCTCATCGAACATTACCGCGGATACGGCTATGCCGATGTGACCGTATCACATAGAATTCAGCCTACCGAAGCAATAGGCTCCGCAGAGCTCATTATGGTTGTCGATGAGGGAGCTCGTGCTGAGGTGCACGAGATACGCTTTGAAGGAAACACCGCCTTCAAATCACACGTGCTTCGCAACGAGATGAAAACCAAGCAAAAAGGCTGGTTTTCATTTTTCACCAAGTCTGGCCGCATTGACGCCACCAAGCTAGACGAAGATCTTGACCGTGTGCTCGATTACTATCGCAGTCGTGGTTATCTTCGCGCCAGTGCGAGTGTTCGTCGTGAACCGCAAGAAGATGACCGCGTCGATCTTGTCATTAGCATTGATGAGGGAGCACTTTACACCGTCACAGACGTCGGCTTTGGTAAGACCACCGTATTCACCGCCGAAGAGCTAATGCCCGCTTTGTCCCTACTTGGTGGCGATCCTTACTCTATCTCGAAAATGCGTGACGATATCCGCATGATCCGCAGCTACTATGGATCTCGCGGCTATGCTGACGCAGCGGTCAGCCCAGACATTCAGGATGTAAGTGCTAATAGCGTTAAGATTGTCTACCGCATAGTGGAGGGGCGCCGATACAAAGTCGGCAAGGTTACGATCGAAGGTAATGACAAAACTCAAGATCGAGTCATTCGTCGAGAACTTCCGATGAAGCCTGGCGATGACCTTAACTCCGTTGAAATAGAAACCACTCGCAAGCGCCTAAGAAACATGAACTACTTCAACGATGTTCAAGTAAATACCTCGCCAAGTGACACAGACGGCTACCGTGACGTCAATGTTATCGTTGGAGAGAAAAAAACCGGGTCGGTCGGTTTTGGCATCGGATTTAGCTCAGTCGATAACATCGTTGGTTATGCGACACTTGAGCAGACCAACTTTGATATCACCAACTGGGGGCGCTTCACTGGTGCCGGTCAACGCTTCAGCTCGAAAATTCAAGTGGGTAGTGAGCGCAAGGACCTACGAGTTTCTCTCGTCGAGCCGTGGTTCTTGGGCCGGCGTTTGGCACTGGGCACAGAGCTCTTCTATCGCGACACCCTATACTATAGCTCCGAGTATGAGCAGAGCCAGTATGGTGTAGCCGTATCACTCAGAAAACCTCTCGGCAAGCGATCCTACCTTCGCAGTGAGTATCGTATCGAGGACATCACCATCGATGCCGATACAGATACCTCGGACGCTTTTAAGGCGGAAGATGGTAGCTATCTTCGCAGTGCACTTAGCTTGAACTACGTTTTTGATAGCCGAGACAGCAACCAGTTGCCGCGCAAAGGTCACAAGCTAGACCTCGGCGCCACTTTCGCCGGTGGCCCCATCGGGGGTGACGTCGATGTCTTTATTGTCAATGCATCAGGATCCAAACACTGGAACCTATGGGGCGATAGCATCTTGAATGTCGCGGGAGCTGTCACCATAGCAGACACCCACGGTAGCTCATCAACGGTGCCGATTTTTGATCGTGAGTTCCTCGGTGGCCCCTACAACTTGCGTGGTTTTGAAAACCGCGACGTCGGCCCACGCGACCCAGACACCGACGAGGTCTTGGGCGGTAATACATCAGCCTATGTATCGATTGAATACACCTTCCCTATCGCTGAGAGCATTCGCGGTGCCGCCTTCTACGATATCGGAACAGTCAACGCAGACTCATGGGAATTCGGAGATGGCTTCTATCATGACGCAGGTTTCGGCTTGCGTTTGAACCTGCCCTTTGGACCGCTTGCCCTTGACTATGCTTTCCCACTCGGCACACCTAGCGGCATTGAAGAAGATGCCGATCAAGGAGGGCAGTTTCAGTTCTACTTAGACTACAAATTCTAAGGCCCAGTAGCTTTATACAAGATGAAGCCCTCAGCTGCTTAAGTAGCTGAGGGCTTTTTATGGATCACATCTATCACTTCACGTGCCTTAGGCTGTTACCCATATTGATTTTAGATACGGTGCGGCCGTATACTCCTCTGGCATCGGCAATGTCGTCAACCTCGCACGGGGCATGGCTTTTCGAATCATGCGGGTAAAATCTAGCAGATCGAGCTTACGGCAATTGGTGCAGCACAAAACCCAACCACCCTCTGCCAGGCAAGTGTGTGCCAACGATACTAAACGCCCATAATCTTTCTCCACGCGGAACACCTTACCCTTGTCATCACGAGAAAAAGTAGGTGGATCAAGAATGATGCCATCAAAAGTCCTTCCCTGCCGGGCAAAACGCTTCAACCAATGAAAAGTATCACCCTTGCAAAAAAAGTGATCTTCAGCATCGAGACCATTGATAGTGAAATGATTCCTCGCCCAATCGAGATAAACTTGCGAAAGATCCAATGTTGTCGTGGTGGCACCACCTAAAGCCGCGCAAACCGAAAAAGCACCTGTGTAGGCAAAGGTGTTAAGCACAGTCATCCCTGCTTGGCTTTGGTCACGTACTCGCCGACGATTCAGACGCTGATCGAGAAAAATCCCCTGCGAATAACCAGATTGAAAACTTAACTTATAGTTCACACCACTTTCCTTGATCATGAATGCCTCGTCCTGCGGTGGTCCAGCAATGTGCGTAGGGTTCGTTTTCTCATTCTGGTCAAGCTGCTTCCAGTAAATTGAGCGCCCTTGTCTCCCCTGCTCCTTAAGCAACGCGGTATACTCTGGCCCAAGCTGATTCCCCTGTGTGCTCACCAACCATCGCTCGGCAAAAGTATCAAGGTAGAGCCCTGGAAGACCATCGCCGTCAGCATCAAGGAGGCGCAGCGCATCAGTGCCTTCTCCCAGGATGGGGGCACGTTTAGCGATAGCCTCCTCAAGTTTATGGATGATCACGGGGTTGCAATCTCATGAACTCCACCTATCATCCAGCATGAAATGTCTGATATTCAATCTGTTCTTGATACTCTTGATGGTGCTGTAGCCTCTGGTCAGTTACTTGAGTCCTCCCGTGACAACATCCATACACTACTCAACGGCACTACCAGCTCTATTTCAGCAGCTGCAATTACCGAACTCGCAGAAAGTGGCTCATGGCAAGAGCTCAACGATCGTTTTTTCAAAACACTCGCCTTTGGAACTGGAGGACTGCGTGGTCGCACTATAGGTCGTGTTGTCACCAGTGCTGAGCAGGGTGCAGGCGGGCCAAACGAACGCCCTGAACATCCATGTGTAGGCACTGCTTCAATGAATTTTTACAATGTCAGCCGCGCTGTTCGCGGCATGATCATCTACCTCAAACGCTATCTTGCTGAACAAGGCATTGAACGTAAACCTGCCTTTGTATTTGGTCACGACACCCGCCACTTCTCACGAGACTTTGCAGAGTTCTGCGCCAAGGTTTGCACCGAGCTCGGCTGCGACGTACACCTCTTTGATGCGCCAAGAGCGACTCCAGAAATCTCTTATGCCATACGCGCTCTCAACGCCGATGCCGGAGTCGTCCTCACTGCAAGCCACAACCCCTCACATGACAATGGCTTCAAAGCCTACTTCAACCAAGGAGCTCAGCTCGTCGAGCCCAATGCCACAGGTGTAATCAATGAAGTCAATGCGATCACCAGTGAAGCTTATGATGCCTTACCTGAGAGCGAGCAAGGAACACTGCACGTATTGTCTGCTGATATGGACCGCATTTACATGGATGACGCCAAAAGCCTACTGCTACGCCCTGACCTCATGGAAGGCGGTGATGCTAAGACGAAAGTGGTCTTTACCAATCTCCACGGAACCGGTGGTCATTGCATCGTGCCGCTGCTCAACGAACTTGGCTTTGAAGTTATCACGGTAGCTGAGCAGGATGTGCAGGATGGTCGTTTCCCCACCGTGGACTCCCCGAATCCTGAGAATGGTCCTGCGCTGGCGATGGGCATTGCCCTCGCCAACGAGCATGGTGCCGAAATCGTCATAGGAACTGATCCTGATTGTGATCGCATGGGAGTCGCCGTCCGTAACGACGCTGGCGAGATGCAGCTGCTTACTGGCAACCAGATTGGATCACTGATGGCATGGTATCGTACCAAGACATTTGTCGACCAAGGCATCATCACAGACTCCAACAGAAGCAGAGCTGTGCTTATTAAGACGCTCGTTACCACCGAGCTTCAGCGAGCCATTGCTGAAAAATACGGAGTAGGGATCGTTGACACCCTCACTGGATTTAAATACATCGCCGCTAAATTGCAAAAGTATGAGGATGCCATCCCTGCTGACAAAAAAGGCAACTACCGCTTGCTTAGCCCCGAACAAAGCCGCGCCCTTCGCCTCGAGTATTCTCGCTTCTTCATCTTTGGTGGCGAAGAAAGCTACGGCTACCTTGGTACTGACTCGATTCGTGATAAAGATGGCAATGGGGCAGCGGTCATGTTTGCCGAGCTGGCAGCCTACGCCAAAAGCGAGGGTAAAACGATCGCGGCATTGATGGACAACCTCTACATAGAATACGGCTATCACTTGGAAGTCGGCAAAGCCCTGGTCATGGAAGGTGCCGATGGTGCTGCTCAAATCAAAGCCCTATCGGATTCCTACTCGCAAAATCCACCAAATGAAATAGACGGTGCTGCCGTCACAAGAGTGCGTGATTTCTCCAAAGATGACTTTGAAGATGCAGAGGGAGACACCCTACCTAAAGAAGGCATGCTCATCATTGATCTTGAAGATGGACGTTCATGCGCTGTGCGACCATCAGGTACGGAGCCAAAGATCAAGTATTACCTCTTTGGCAAAGACACCCCATCCGACCAGTTACAAAACAGCAAAGAAAAAGTCGCTGCTGGACTAGAGTCACTCTGGGTAGCATTGGAAGCAGATGCCCAGGCACGTATGGCTTAGCGGCTCTCACCATAGAGCATTATCTTGCTCGCCCACAACCATGTCGAAAACATCCCATCGAAGCCTGTGGCCAGTCATCGCCGCGCTTGTAAGCGGGCTGTTATTGGCAATGTGTTTTCCCGGCATGGGAAATGTATCCGGGCTTGTCTGGGTATGGATGCTTCCTCTGCTGCCTGCTATTTGGCGCGGGCAAAGCAAGCGCTATGGCTTTGGAATTGGCTATCTAACCGGGGCAACATTCTGGCTACTCAACCTGAAATGGCTATGGACTGTCAGTGGCCTTGGAGCGATGGCGATGGCTGCCTTCCTCGCTCTTTATTTTGGTATCTGGGGCGCGATTGCTGTAAGCCTTGGTAACCCTTGGCGGAAGCCAAAAGACAGCTCCAGCAAAGCAAAAGACACACATGCAGCGAGCAGGCTCCAGCAAAAGATCGACCAAAAAACTTCTCAACAACGAAAACCACGCGCTCGCACTGGCTTGTTTAATGGCGCTCTCGGAGACTCGTTAGGCTCGTTAAAATTTGCTTTGATCAATGCCGCAGCTTGGGTCGGATTAGAATG
>JBNABE010000094.1:0-7938 GCA_049631945.1 Akkermansiaceae bacterium | reverse complement strand
TTCACATCAAGGGACTTATTCACATCAAGGGACTTATTCACATCAAGGGACTTATTCACATTAACCTACGCATCCACACCATAAACTTATTAACAAAATGCTAATGACCAATTGATTGTGTGCTTATTTACGCTTTTAAAGTCAATGCAGACAAGGCTTATTAATATAGCTAACCCACCGAAATATATCTATTTGATACCCTAATGCGGAGTAATATGATAGTTCAGAACAGCATTTGACGACACAGTGACTCCTATTAAAAAATCATCCAAATTACGCCGAATGGGCGTGTTGCGTATGCCCATGCCATGGCACCAGACGATTGTGCGTCAAAGCGACGACGATGCTGTGATCTTACTACACGGCTTATGGCGCAGCCTCTGGGCAATGGAACCAATGGCAAAATTTCTTCACCAGAATGGCTATCAGAGCATCAATGTCCCCTATCCATCCTTTCGCAAACCAATCGATGAGCTTGCAGCCCTGATTAATGAAGCCATACAACTCCATGGCGGCCAGCGGAAGGTTCACTTTGTCACACACTCCCTGGGAGGAGTGCTGGCACGAGAATTACTCCAAATGATGCCCCCCGAACAGGCTGGACGCATTGTAATGCTTGCCCCACCGAACCAAGGGAGTGAAATCATCGACTGGGTATTACGCTATAAACCTCTGGTGCATACGCTGGGACCTGCAGGCGCCAAACTAGGCAGCAACACACTAGATGCGCCCCCACTGCCTAATGAGATCGATTCCGCCATCATTATGGGCAAAAAAAGCCGCATCCCCCTCTTTCGTCAACTACTCGATAATGACAACGACGGCATCGTCTCTGTCGAACGAGGCAAGATCGAAGGCATGAATGAGTTCCATGTGATTGATACTGATCACACCTTCATCGCCTCAGACCCACGCGTCATGGAGCTCACCTTGCAGTTTCTACGTGAGGGCAAAACCAACTAAGATTCTCCTTTTGATTTCGACCAAACATCTCTAGAACTCGGCCGCACTTGACCCAAGCAGCCCAGTAGACACACGAGCCCGATGAGCAAAGCCGACAAAAAAGAATCAACCGACTTCATTCGTGAAATAGTTGCCAAAGACCTAGCCAGCGGAAAACACGATACCATTATCACGCGTTTCCCTCCTGAGCCTAATGGCTACCTTCACATCGGCCATGCCAAGGCGATATGCATCAGCTTCGGCATTGCGCTCGAGAACAAACCGGTCAACGCCCGCTGCCACTTGCGATTTGACGACACGAACCCCGAGAAAGAAGAAACTGAATATGTCGAAAGCATCAAAAACGATGTTCGCTGGCTTGGCTTTGACTGGGGTGACGATCTATACTTCGCCAGTAATTATTTCGACTTTTTCTATAATTGCGCCAAGCACCTCATCAATGCTGGTCTCGCCTATGTCGATGAGCAGTCCCCTGATGAGATGAAACAGAATCGCGGTGACGTCGTGACACCAGGCACCCCCTCCCCATATCGTGACAGAACCAAGGAGGAGAGCCTTGCACGCTTTGAGGAGATGAAGGCTGGCCAACATCCCGATGGCGCGATGGTGCTACGTGCAAAGATTGACCTGTCATCCTCAAACATGAATATGCGTGATCCAGTCATGTATCGTATCATGCACTCTACTCATCACAGAACGGGCGACCAGTGGTGTATTTACCCCATGTATGACTTCGCTCACCCCCTGGAGGATGCCCACGAACACATCACCCACTCGCTTTGCAGCCTAGAGTTTGAAAACCACCGTCCGCTATACGACTGGTTTGTTGAGCATTGTCCAGTGCCCGCTGCGCCACGTCAAATTGAGTTTTCTCGCCTCAATCTCAGCTACACCGTGATGAGTAAGCGTAAATTACTACAGTTAGTTGAAGAAGGTCACGTCAGTGGCTGGGACGACCCTCGCCTTCTTACCATCTCCGGCATGCGCCGCCGAGGTTACCCACCTACCGCTATTCGAAATTTCTGCCAGCGTTGCGGTGTCACCAAAGTCAACAGCGTAACAGATATGGCTATTTTAGAATCTGAAATTCGAGATGAGCTAAACCGCACGGCGCAGCGACGCATGGCTGTGCTAGAGCCGCTTAAGGTGATCCTTACCAATTGGCCCGCAGATAACCATACAGAGCTCGTGGAGGTGCCAAACAACCCAGCCGATAAAGAGGCCGGCGCTCGGATGGTATCATTAGGCAAAGAGATTTGGATAGAGCGCGGTGATTTCATGGAGGACCCACCAAAGAAATTCTTCCGGCTGGGACCTGGGAGATCAGTACGCCTTCGTGGTGGCTACATTATTACATGCACTGGCTTTGACAAAAACGAGTCAGGAGAGATCACGGAAATACACTGCAAATTTATTCCTGATACGATTGGCAAAGATGCACCTGAGGGCATCAAATGCCGTGCTGCTATTCATTGGGTAGATGCAGCAACCGCAATTTCCGCTGAAGTACGCTTGTATGACCGCCTTTTCTCTGAGGAAAATCCCGATACAGCTGAGGGCGGTTTCCTCGGCTGCCTTAACCAAGACTCCCTCGCTATTATTGACGATGCCAAACTAGAAGCATCCTTGGCTGAGGCTTCTAATGGTTCACGCTATCAATTTGAGCGAGTTGGGTATTTCTGCGCAGATGAGCTTGATCACATCGCGGGAGACAAGATTGTCTTTAACCGGACTGTCGCGCTCAAAGACTCGTGGAAGAAGTAGCCACCTCGGCACATGACTGATGTGCTTAGCGGCTAAGCTTCATCTTGGCCTACGTTAATAAGTATCTCACGAGGCTTAGCACCCTCACCTGGCCCGATAATTCCGCGCTGCTCTAGGATATCCATCATGCGGGCTGCACGTGTGTAACCCAAGCGCAAACGTCGTTGTAAAAGTGAGGTGCTGGCTTTCTTTTCCTGCCTTATCACCTCCAGACATTTCTGCACAGTCTCCTCATCTGCATCGGAGACTTCTTCCTCGCCACCCTCAGAGCTAGCATTTTCGATGTGTTGCTGGACGGAGCTTTCGAACTGTTGCTCTACTTGATTCGAGCAATAATCAACTAGCTTGGCTACCTCATCATCATCGATAAAGGCTCCCTGAGCACGCTCCAACTTGGCTGACCCTGGAGGCAGATAAAGCATATCCCCCTTACCTACGAGCTTATCAGCACCTGAAACATCAAGAATAACTCGACTATCGAGCTTAGATGAAACTTGGAACGCAATGCGGCTTGGGATATTAGCCTTGATGATTCCTGTGACAACGTCCGCACGTGGCGTCTGCGTAGCAATGATTAAGTGAATTCCTGCCGCACGCGCTTTTTGAGCAATTCGGGCAATATTCATTTCGACATCAGCTGGAGCTGTCTGCATCAGATCAGCAAGCTCATCAATGATGATCACAATATAGGGCACTCGGTCAGGAATCACCTCATCCTCCTCGTCGTCATCAGTGCCATCCAGTGCAGCAGGTCCTAATTCACCATCCGTGAGCGCTTGAGCTATCGAATCGATATGCTCTTGGTCGTAAAACTCTTCCTCTTCATCATCACTTGCAGACTCGCTCGTTTCAGGCTCGTCGGGAACCGGAATTTCACGTTGATTGAAGCTATCGAAATTACGCACACCTACTTCTGCAAACATACGATAACGACGCTCCATCTCATTAACGACCCAACGAAGGGCCGCGACTACCTTGTTGGGGTCTGTCACGACAGGCACGGCAAGATGTGGCAATGAATTATACATCTGCATCTCTACCACTTTGGGATCTACCATGATGAAGCGGAGCTCATTGGGGCTGAACTTAAACAAAATGCTGGTAATAATAGAGTTGATACAGACTGATTTACCCGCGCCCGTTGCACCAGCGACAAGCAGGTGTGGCATCGCCGCCAAATCACCCACTACCGTGTTTCCGTACACATCCTTACCAAGAGCGAGAGGAATCTTCTTCTTCGCACTCGTAAACTCAGGATCCTGAAGCAACTCATGCAATGGCACAGCCACCTTGTCGAGATTGGCAATTTCTATACCAACAGTATCTGAGCCAGGAACAGGCGCTAAAATATTGATTCGTTCCGCTTTGGTGGCACGCGCGATATCTGCCTCCAACTGAGTGATGCGGCTCACCCGTAGCCCCGCACTTGGATAGACTTCATATCGAGTGATAGTTGGGCCTTTTGTGATGTTGCCGGCTGTGACCTCAACTCCGAAAGCCCCCAGTGTATCGATAATCGTCTTCTGAATAGCTACGAGTTTTCCCGTATCCGCCTCGGTCTCCGGCTCTTCATGCTCGGGGATATCCAGCAAGTCATATCCAGGCAGCTCGTAATCTGCGAATTCATCAGTTGAAAGACCAGCATGCTCGGGTTGCTTTTTCTCAAAGGGCTTTATGCCTAGGTCCGCATTATGCTTCTTACGCTGTGATGAATCAATAATCTGTGGTGTCGGCGTTTCTTTAAGCGGCAACTCTGGTTGAGCCTCGTCGACCGAATCCTCAGGCTCTTCATCTAGCTTTTTCTTAGCTGCTTGTTTGCGAGTGGCCTTGGGTTTGGCATCAGACACACTGAGATCATCAGACAGCACATCGCCATGCTTCTTACGTAATTTTTTGACTGCAGAGCCCTCACTGCCCAATTGCCCCCTAGCTTTTCGCTTCTCATTGAGACCTGATATCCATTTCACTATGTAGCTAATCACTGTGCTCGTGAAGGTGATTGGATGCAATCCTGTGAGCAAAATAAGACTGATTAGATAAACACAAACAAGAACAAGAATAGCACCTGGCTTATTAAGCAAGGCCTCCAGGAAGCGCGTCCCAGTCCAATAGCCGATCCAGCCACCAACCCCACCTTCAATACCACTCTCATTGGCCCAATGGATGAAGAAGATAGTCTGAACCGATAACAAGGCCGAAGCACTCAAAATAAAAACTCCGCATCCAGTCCATGTATACCATGGCGCCCTTGCATTGATCACAAGCTTGGCAGCACCCATCCAAATCAGGGTCAATGCGAGCAAATACGCAGCTGCACCCAACAGAGCGAACGTGATGTAGGCAACGTTTGCACCGACTGGGCCAATCCAATTTTTCCCAGCAAACTCGCTATCCCCATCTATACCGCCCATAAACTGAAAAATCGATGGGTCATTAGCCGAGAACGACATCAACGATAACAGCAACAACAGACCAAAGCCACAAAGCAGAATTCCCAGCACCTCATTGGGCCAGGGTTTACGATCGTTTTGCTTGCTTCTTAATTTATTACGAGTGGCAGCCATATGGTAAGCTCATTTGAGGGACCGTGGGGAAACGGTAGGATGGCAAAGCATCCCTTATTCCATGCCTACTGGCAAGATAAATTCCTCTCATTTAAATAATCAGTATAAGTTAATGATCTGCTGACTTTCTGCCTATTTTATAGTTTTCGTATTTGGTTTTTCCAATGACCTGCTGATGATGCCAGCATGCGCCTCTTGCTGCTATTCATCGATGAGCCCACCGCCGGCAAGACCCTGCCCGAGCTCAGCACTGAGATAGGTGCTGCCAAAGCCGTTGATTACTACAAGGCATTGGTTGAGGTCATGCTCAGACAATTACAGGGTTTAGAAAATTGCCGCATACGTTTTTGCTATACCCCTCACGATGCCGGCGATGCGATCAAATTCTGGCTGCTACCCAAGATGTCAGCAACATCATGTGAAACTGAAAATGTCTATATCACATCAAACACACAATCACCCGAGCTACATACGCAGGAGATCGACTTCTACCCACAAGGAGAAGGCTCCCTAGCTCAGAGATTAAGCCGTGCTTTCAGTGATGGGTTCGCGGAGGGATACGACGCTATCGCGACCGTCGACCCAACATGCATTGAATGCGGCGCCCGATGGATCAATGCCAGTTTTGCCAAATTTCATAAACAAACTTCCAGCGATACACTCATCGGCTCCAGCAAAAGAGGAAGCCCCTATATGATTGCACTGAAAACAGAGGCCCCAAATGTAATGCAAGAAATACTGCAAACCAAACAAGGCTGCATGAGCCTCTCCGAATCCAAAGCCCGGCAAACAGGTCGAAATATCGAATTACTTCCACCATTGGATACTATTTCATCACTCAACGACTGGCATCGACTTCTGGATACACCACTTGGCCCAGCACTCAAAAAGGCGCTCGGAGAGCCCATCAATTGATTCAGTCGCAATTGTGTAAGACGAGCGTCAAAGCTTCTCAAAGGAGGCTGATTTCAGCTGCTTGTGGAAAGGACCTCAACTCTCCATCGACTTCCACTTGAAGACCTCCATCAGAATCAACACCTCGCACCAGCCCCGCAAATTCATTTTCATGTGCGATAAACTTCACGCGTTTGCCAGTCAGCCAGCAACTTTCCCGCAAGCGACTTAATTGGCTATCAAATTCCTTATGGCATGCATTGACTTGACTAAAGACTCCCTGGAGCAATTCAGCCAAAATAAGCTCTCTTGATACTGGTTCCGACACACTGTCTGCGAGAGCCGCTGCATCTATTCTCGCATCACCCGAAACAGGCGCACTGCTGACGTTGATGCCAACCCCCACAATGACAAAGTCATGCCGCGCCTCCACTAAGATGCCAGCGCATTTACTGCCTTGTATGTAGATATCATTTGGCCATTTCACCTGCGCATCGACAGCCCATTTTTGATTCAGGGTGTCTACAATACCCAGACCTGTAACCAGTGAAAGACGCCCCCACATCGCCTTCGCAAAGGAAGGACGAAGCACCATAGAAAATAGTAAGCCATCACTTGGCTGACACAACCACTGTGAACCCCTCCGACCTCGGCCTGCTGATTGATGATCAGACAAAACCACAGTGCCGTGCTCAGCACCTGCCTCCGCCAATCTAAGCGCCTCATCATTGGTTGAATCTAATTCACCATAATAATGTAAACGTAGATACCAGTCAGGAGCCAAGCTGGCAAATTGACGTAAATCAAACATCAGCAGAGGTTTTAGCGGCGGTTAAAACGAGAGATTTCACGTTCCACCTCACGCATCTCCGTGCGCTTCTTCAAATCCTGCCTCTGGTCTGAGTGGCTTTTCCCCTTACCTACACCGATCTCAACTTTCACACGCCCACCTTTCCAATACAACCTTAAGCATGGCAACGTGCACCCTTTCTGAGATGTCACCTCGTTAAGTTTGATAATCTCTTTTTTATGAAGCAACAAACGCCTTGGCCTGGTCACTCCATGTTGAAACCATTCCCCAGCAGTTTGCCAAGGCTGTATGTGACAGCCATACAGGAAGACTTGTCCACCCTCTATGCGTGCATATGCTTCAGCAATATTAACTTTACCCGCTCGTATTGACTTCACCTCCGTGCCCTTGAGCTCAATACCACACTCGTAGGTGTCAGAAATATGATAATCCCGGCGCGCCTTGCGGTTGCTGGCTATGTCGGCGCTCATGGGGTCACATGCATACAAAACCCAGAATTTAAGACTCTGGACTGTATTGCTGGAAGAAACTAATCCTCCTTAGATTCAGAAATAACCACCTTGCCCTCGATGATTTCAGTTAAGGCGATATCAGCAGCACCCATACTTGGCACCGTGTCAATGAGGGGTGAGCGCCCTTGGTTGAGCTGCTCAACACGCTTTGATACAACGTTGACTAGAATTTGGGGATCTTTAATGATCTCGGAAGCTTTTACAACAAGGTTGCTTTTCATAGAATTTGAGGGGAACCGAGGCTTCGACTCAGATTGATCAAACGGAATGATGTTTGATTTGTCCATAGTCAGTTCGGAAATGTATAGTATATGGATTGAATGCATTCTTCCCAAATTGGCGGGAGAAGCAACTGCGGGCAGATTGAAAATCATTTTCACCCCATAAAATCAAGCTTATTATATGTTTATTTCATCATTAAGACTTCATT
>JBNABE010000093.1:0-7951 GCA_049631945.1 Akkermansiaceae bacterium | reverse complement strand
AAAATATCGTCGGAAAAGCCTACGCGGTTCTCTACAAAGACGATACAGCCATTCAATTCCCGCTTTTTGAATCCATGCGGGGGCTTGTTTTACTTCACCTGCGTGAAACGCAAACGCTGCACCAATTCCAAAATAGACAGCCGGCGGGAGCTGATCTTTATGCTTTGCAATCCACTGCTCTTGCTTTGGACAGCCTAGGCCGACCCATACCAGGTTAGCTCCTGATTTTTTGATCTTTTCGCACACTCGATCAAACTCATCTTCTGGCCAATTTCCGAATGGTGGCGAATAGCTGCCGACTAGCTTAGCCCCTGGATAATCTCCTGTGAATCGCTCGACTAGCTTGTCTAGGGTGCTTTGTTTGCCTCCAAAAAAGAAATGTTTTAATTTTGGCTCATGCTCAGAAGCTTCAATCGTTTTAAGCATCAAGGTTGGACCATAAACTCTATCTGTCAGCTTGTCTGCTTGATCAAGCTTTTGGTTGAGCAGCCAAACTAGCGGCATGCCATCCGGACAGATAAAATCAAACTTTGACATCACATCGCCAAAACTTACTTGATGGCGCGCAAGAGCAGCAACATGTGTGTTAGCTGCCTCAACAGCATAGGCACGATCACCTGCCAACGCTGCCGCACTGATCCACTCCACGGCTTGACTATAATGAGTGGCTGCTACTGGCAGGCCAATTAGATCAATGGTTTTTGGATCTGCTATGCTCATAAGCAATAGGGCTCAATGGCACGCATATCATCGTGCTCCGCCACTGCTGCGTCCCTGGCATCTTGTGTGCCAAATAAATAAAGGGCGTAACCGCCATGTCCTCCACCACAATATTTTGAGGCGATGGCTCCCTTGATCTCTGGCAACTTACTCATTCCCTCATCGAGCTGCGCTTCGTAATGGAGGGCAACGCCCTCTGCTAGCTGATTGATATCCTCATTCAGCACCCCTACACGCGCAAGTTTTCCAGATGCCTCTATTTTGTCATAGTCACGCTTTTTATCGGCAAAACCCGGAGTGTCATGTTCAGTGCCAGTCCATAAAATGGCCATTTTGCCTGCGAGCATATCGCCGTTTCTTTTAAAATCAAGGAGGGGGCGCTGACCACTACGCCAAACGCACAAACCTGTCTCTCGAATCACAGCAGGATCTTGCCAACCAACACCAAGCTCAAGCTCAGCATCAACACCATTCTCGCCATTGAGCAATGCCCACGCACCACTTCCACCGAGTCCGGACTGCTTCTCATAATTCCAGTCCCGTAAGCTGACCAGTGGAGAGATCGCGCAATTCACAACGTACGCCCCCTCACGAGCGTGACGAGGCACGTCAAGCCATCCGCCTGCAAAATCAACCCGCAGAGGAGCTTCAGTAGGTGCTTTCACCCACTTAACGATACCTGAGCTTGATACCGGTTTAAACTTCGGTGGCGTCTTGTCTAGCACAACATACTTGGCACCTACTTGCGCGCATAGTGCTTTTTTGATATCACTATACTGATCGTCCTCAGTGACCGCAAGAACGTCAGGCTTCGCTTCTAAGAAGTAAGTTTTAAAATCAAGCCCGGGATCATGGTCTGTGCCGATAACGACTTCATCAACCATGCGGAGGCCTTCGAGGACTACCTTTTTATGTTCATCTGGGATCGACGGCCTCCGCTGCTTATGATGCCAGAGAACCTCCTCTGATGCAAAGCTTACGGTGAGATGATCTCCTAAGGCGCGGGCCTCTTCAAAGAATTGAAGATGACCGGCATGGATGATGTCATAACAGCCTGAGATGAAAATTCTTTTCATGATTTAACTATGATTAAGGCTGTTGAATAGCGCTCACTGTGAACATCAAACGACTGTGCGAAAATAATCGATGGTCATGTCCAGACCCTGGTCCAGACTAATAGTCGGCTCCCAGCCAAGGTGTTGCTTTGCGAGAGTAATATCAGGCTGCCGTTGCTGAGGGTCGTCACCAGGGAGTGGTTCAAAGATCAACTTCGAGGAGCCCCCAACTTTTGTGAGCACCTGATCAGCAAGCTCAAGCATGGTGAATTCCCCTGGGTTGCCAATGTTGATCGGCCCGGTGACTTCATCTTGATTCATCAGGCGCACAAAACCTTCGATCAGATCATCGACGTAACAGAATGAACGCGTTTGCTTGCCGTCTCCGTAGATCGTAATGTCCTCACCGCGCAATGCCTGACAAATAAAGTTGGATACAACACGGCCGTCGTCAGGATTCATCCGAGGGCCGTAGGTATTGAAAATTCTTACAATCCTTATATCGACACCATTTTGCCGGTGGTAGTCCATGAAGAGTGTCTCCGCGGCACGCTTGCCCTCATCATAGCATGAACGAATACCAATCGGGTTGACGTTGCCCCAGTAGCTCTCTGGCTGTGGATGCACGGCGGGATCACCATACACCTCCGAGGTCGAGGCTTGGAACACACGGGACTTGGTTCGCTTGGCGGCACCTAAGCAATTGATAGCACCCATCACAGAAGTCTTGATCGTCTTGATCGCATTGTATTGATAATGCGGAGGTGAAGCAGGGCAGGCTAAGTTGTATATTTGATCCGTTTCTATCTTAAACGGATCGATGACATCATGCCTCAGAAGTTCAAAGCGAGGATGCTGCCTCAGGTGTTCCACATTCGCTTTGAATCCTGTAAAGTAGTTATCCATACAAATAACTTCATTGCCTTCATTAAGTAGGCGCTCACAGAGGTGTGATCCCAGAAATCCAGCACCGCCGGTGACTAGTATGCGTTTCATTTGATTTTTCGTTAGATATTAACAGAGCATTAACTATAGATGCCCAAGTTTGCTTCTGTGATGGCCTTAGCCTTTACCGATGGAGTATACCTCAAAGCCCTGCTCTACCAAGCTTGCATGATCAAGGATGTTACGGCCATCAAAGAGGAAGGCGGGTTTGAACATGTTGTCATAAACCTTGGCAAAGTCTGCGGTTTTGAACTCATCCCACTCCGTGAGTAGTGCAACACCATGTGATTGATCTGCTGCCTCCTCACACGAGGAACATATGTGTAGCTGCTCATCTATGACCTCCTGACTCACACCTACATAACGTAGATCTTCGTGAATCATCGATACTGGAACACGAGGGTCGTAAAGTGCAATATGGGCCCCTTCCATCATCAGGTCTCGGCAAACATAAATCGATGCGGACTCACGTGTATCATTGGTATCCTTTTTGAACGCAAAACCCCATATAGCGATTCGCTTGCCACGCACCGTATTGAAGAGTGTCTTCACAATTTTCTCAGAGAAACGTGACTTCTGCCAATCATTCATCTTAATCACCTGATCCCAGTATGAGGCCACTTCGGGTAGGCCAAAGTGTTCGCAGAGGTACGTAAGGTTAAGAATGTCTTTTTGGAAACATGAGCCGCCAAAGCCAACAGAAGCTTTCAGGAATTTGGGGCCGATTCTGGAATCTTGGCCGATTGCGCGACCGACCTCATCTACATCGGCACCCGTCTTTTCACATAATGCGGAAATGGAGTTGATCGATGATATACGCTGCGCAAGAAAGGCGTTGGCAACTAGTTTAGATAGCTCAGATGACCATAAGTTTGTCGTCAGAATATTCTCTCGTGGTATCCATTGATTGTAAACGCTGACAAGAGCCTCAACAGCAGCATCACCCTTGGGTGTGCGCTCGCCTCCAATCAAAATACGGTCTGGGTTCTGCAGGTCTTCTACTGCAGTCCCCTCGGCAAGAAACTCAGGATTGGACAAAACCTGAAATTCACCGTCGCCAGCATTGGCATCGAGAATCGTGCGCATCGCCTCAGCCGTGCGCACGGGGATCGTACTTTTTTCGACAATAATCTTGGGACCTTTTGCGACCTTCGCGATCATGCGCGCTGCCGATTCAATGTAACAAAGATCTGCTGCGCGGCCAGCTCCCATACCGTACGTCTTAGTTGGCGTTCCCACCGCAACGAAAATAATATCTGCATCTGCAATGTGCTCTTCAACATCGGTGGAGAAGAATAAATTTCTACCTCGTGCTTCCTCGACGACTTCATCCAGTCCCGGCTCATAAACAGGCAAATCTTTACTATTCCATGCCGCAATTCGATCGGCATTCAGGTCAACTACATCAACGCGGATGTCTTGGCATTTGGCGGCAATCATTGCCATGGTCGGGCCACCAACGTAGCCTGCTCCGATACAGCATATTTTTTTAGGTGTATTCATGTTTCTTGTAAGGTGATTGTTTAGTTAAAAATGGGGTTAGTGTATTTATGACATTATCAACGATGTTTTGCCCTGATCATGTCAGATCGGATCACTCGACTGAGTCCAAACATTAACGCCGAACAGAGAAAATTGCATGCCAGTGATAGATCTTGTTAGAAGTCGGCATTAGGTAATTTTTAACCTCATGCATTGAGCGCCATATATATGCACGCACTGCGACAACCCATGAGGACTATCACAGGACGCCTTAATGTCAAGCTTGCTAGACTTTTTAGCCCGCCAAGGAATACCCTAGGCGATCATTCCCGCAGCAACCGTCTCGTTAGTCTGAGCATCAATTAGAATAAAAGAGCCTGTAGTGCGGTTGCGCTTGTAGCGATCGTGGATCAAGGGTGAGGATGTGCGCAAAGTGATACGTCCAATATCGTTGAGATTGAAATTTTTATCATCCTCAATCTTGTGCAAAGTATTGATATTCACTTTGTAATTAACCTCCTTGAGGATGGCTTTGACCTCACGCGAAGTGTGGCGTAAGATATATTTACCTCGTGGTGTCATCGGCTTATCAGAAAACCAACAAATCATAGCGTCAATATCTTGGCTGACCTCAGGAGGATTATTGGTTTTCACAATCATATCTCCACGCGATATGTCGATTTCATCCTCAAGTGTGATCGCCACAGACAAAGGGCTATAGGCCTCGTCTATTTCCTTACCATCCATGTGGATCGACTTCACCTTGCTGTTGAAGCCAGATGGCTGGACAGTCACATCATCCCCTGGCTTGAATACACCTCCAGCAACCCTGCCAGCATAGCCACGGAAATCATGCCATTCGTCTGATTGGGGACGGATCACCCATTGCACCGGAAAACGTGCCTCGACATGGTTTTCTTGGTTACCGACATACACAGTTTCCAGATGGTAAAGCAAAGACGAGCCCTCATACCACGGCATATTTTCAGAACGATCTACCACATTATCACCATTCAGAGCACTGATAGGAATGAAACTAACATCGACAAAACTATCAAGCCGTGAAGCGAAATCTTTATAATCATGAACAATTTTGTCGTAAGCTTCTTGCGAGTAATCAACTAGGTCCATTTTATTTACAGCAACAACAACGTGTTGAATGCGCAATAAACTGGCAATGAATGAGTGGCGGCAAGTTTGCTCAATCACACCCTTGCGGGCATCAACGAGAATGATTGCAAGATTCGCAGTTGAAGCTCCTGTCACCATATTGCGGGTGTATTGGATGTGTCCCGGAGTATCGGCAATGATGAACTTTCGCTTGGGTGTCGCAAAGTAACGATAGGCTACGTCGATCGTGATACCCTGCTCACGCTCTGCCTTCAAGCCGTCGGTCAATAATGCCAAGTTTACATTTTCGTCTCCACGTTGCTTACTTGATTGCTCGACAGCCTCCATTTGATCGTCAAACGTGTTTTTTGAGTCGTAAAGTAAGCGGCCGATGAGTGTGGACTTTCCGTCATCTACGCTACCTGCTGTGGTAAAACGTAGCAGATCCATGTCCAGATATCCTGATGTGTCTGTATTGCTCATACTATGATTGTTGTAAAATTAATGTGCTTTTGAATTATTGCGCGGTGGCCTAAAAGTATCCTTCTTTTTTGCGGTCTTCCATCGCCGTCTCAGAACGCTTATCGTCCGATCGTGTGCCCCGCTCGGTTTGCCTCGCTGATGCAACTTCTTGGATCACTGCATCAATATCCGCTGCTGGTGATTCAACAGCTCCTGTGCATGTCGCATCACCAATGGTGCGAAAACGAACGACTTTTTTCTCAACGGTTTCATTTTCCTGCACCGTGACAAAATCAGTCACAGCCAGCAAAGAACCATTCCGCTCAAACACTTCTCGCTCGTGTGAGAAATAGAGATTAGGTAGTTCTATGGCTTCTTTTTTGATGTATTGCCAGACATCCATTTCCGTCCAGTTAGACAACGGGAACACACGGAAGTGCTCACCATGTTGCTTGCGGCCATTGAATATATTCCAAAGCTCTGGGCGCTGATTTTTAGGGTCCCACTGACCAAAGTCATCACGGTGGGAGAAGAAACGTTCTTTGGCGCGTGCTTTTTCCTCATCACGTCGACCGCCTCCTAGCGCCGCGTCGAACTGGTGCTCTTCGATACCATCCAAGAGAGTTACAGTCTGTAGTCCATTGCGACTCGCATTCGCCCCGGTCTCCTCAGTCACCCGTCCTTCATCAATGGATTTTTGAACACTAGCAACAACTAGGCGCGCTCCAATTTTTTCAATAAACTGGTCACGAAATACCATCGTCTCAGGAAAGTTATGCCCAGTGTCCACATGCATCAATGCGAAGGGAATTTTAGCAGGTGCAAATGCTTTAAACGCCAAATGCGCCATTACGATAGAGTCTTTACCTCCCGAGAACAATAATACTGGGTTTTCAAACTGCGCCGCAGTTTCTCGAAGAATAAAAATAGCCTCAGACTCTAAGTGGTCTAAGTGGCTCATTGAATAATTAGACATGCGTTGTTTATAGGTTGGATGTTTTTTGGTGAATAAATTCTAGTAAGGTAGTTACGCTCTCGCTCACATCTTGTCCTTCGGTATCGATGATCAAATCTGGATCTTTTGGTTCTTCAAAGCTACTATCCTTACCAGTAAAATTTTTGATCTCTCCTGATGCCGCTTTTGCATAGAGGCCTTTGACGTCACGCTTTTCACATAGCTCGTAACTGGCCTTCACAAAAACCTCAAAATAATCATCTCCGATGACATCGCGTGCTAAATCACGCAATTCCTGGCGAGGCGTGATAACAGACACCAGTGTTATTATGCCCTGCTGTGCAAACAGCTTAGCGACGTGTGACACACGGCGGATATTCTCAAGGCGATCATCATCGGAAAATCCCAGATGCTGATTAAGGCCAGTGCGAAGGTTATCCCCGTCTAAGATAGTCGTCATACGCCCCTCCTCATGAAGTATTTTCTCTGCCGCATTAGCGATCGTCGACTTGCCGGAACCTGACATACCATACATCCACACCACTAGACCTTTTTGACCAAGCAGGTTTTCCTTATCCTCGCGGGCAAGCTGCCGGCTGAATTCGGGGTGTATGTTATTAGAATTATCGCTCATGCGTGTGGGGGGCAATTAACTGGGAGTAATGGGATTGATAGATTCAACTAGGAATACGATTTACCGGGGAGCAGAGTCATTGCCGTAGTCTGAGCTCTTTGGCAAGAAAAATAACCTTTGTATGTTTATCAACTTACTAATGATTTGCGCGTATTTAGACTTACTAAGTTACCGTAGATAATCGCGGATATGGTATTATATACTTTAAATATGGCACGCATCCGCCCGCGGTCGATTAGTCGAAAAATTCGACCAAAACCATTCCCTATCGATTCATTGGAGATTTTTAGCAGAAAGAATTATAATAAATTAACCTTCTCGGATGTTGACTCCAACATATTTGCGCTTTTTGTTCAATAAAAAATGAACAAATTTGGCGCCTTTAAAGATAAGGTTGGCTAAGATGTCATAGAGGCCTTGTCATCAGCCGTAAGCTCATTGCTTAAATAGAGGCAAATTTGCGGTCGATCGCTTCAATAACAAGCTCCTCAATGCGTTCATTTCCGATGCGCTCAACAGCCTCGATAGAAAACCCGTTAGCAATCAATCGGCGAGCTTTTTGAGGAGTAATACCTCGAGCCCGAAGAT